>JBOGMI010000733.1:0-1586 GCA_050746645.1 Bryobacteraceae bacterium
CCGGCCTGATTGCCTTCAAGATCGTTGGCATCTTCGCCGGAGCCGCGGCGTTATTGGCAACGGTAAAACTGGCTCGCGGTTTCGAGATCTCAAGCGGCATTCAGACTGTCATCGTTTGCACCGCGGCACTGATGATCGCATCCTATTCGCTTACGGGAAGCTCGACGGACGTGCTTGTTCTCGCCATCGCGCTCTTCTATTTCAAGATCATCCTCGATCACAGCTACGAACATTCACGGACGGCAGGCATTCTATGCGGTCTTCTCGGGGCTCTCGGGTTCTATGCCAAAGCCTACATCTTTTGCTTTTTCCTCGTCCACTTCACGGCCATAACCGTGTTGCGACTTGTGCGGCAAACGAGTTCTGCACGAAAGCGAACACTGCTGAACTACCTGGTGGGCGTGGCGGTCTTTTTTGCCGGATGCACTCCATGGCTCGTAGCTATGCATGCGAAGACCGGAACACTTTCGCTCGGCACCACGGGGGCCTGGAATTACCGCATGGTAGGTCCTAAGTCGCCGGGATTCGCGCAATATTACCACCTCATTCCCCCTCCCAATCCGCAGGCAATTAGCATGTGGGAAGCACCCTCTCCCGATCTGCTGCCGGCTTGGCATCCGCTGATCTCATTGCGATCTCTGGAGTACCAGTTAAAACTGATTGTGCATAATTGCAGGTCGTTGCGAACATTCCTCTTGGAAACTTCACTGTTTAGCTTCGCCGCCATATTCGCCTATCTGGTTTGGGGGATTTCCAGCGGCGAGTTGGCGCGCTATCGCTGGCCGCTGGTATTCGCAACGGTCTTGATTTTACCGTCCGGCTACTTATTAATTAGTGTTGAGGGTCGGTACGTCTGGCCGGCGCTTCTCATCGTCTTGCTCATGGGCGCCGTAGCGATCGATGCCGCGACCAGGAGTAGCAAGCGTTTGGTGCGCTCGGTTGCGATCACGGGATACGCACTTTCATTTGCACTTTTCCCGATGAAACAGCTCGTGGGCGCACGAAACGGCGGAAAAGCGCTTTTTCTAGCCAGCAGCACACTCCGGGATACGATCCCGGCCCACAGCCGGATGGCCGCTTGCGGCTCTTGGAATAGCAGCCTCGCGCTTGCCTATTATCTGAACCTGCGCTTTTACGGCTCGACCGGAGCGACCTCGGCTGAGCGTGCGGTCCGGGCAGCACTGATTCCCGGCGCGAACCCGGCCACCGACCCGCCTTCTCCGACTCCGGCCCAAGTCGCGGACTCGCTGCGCGCAAACCATATCTCTTACTACCTCGTTTGGCCCGCTTGTCGCGTGCTGCCGCCCGCCAAGCTGCTTACAGCACCAATAGCCCTTCCCGGCTTTCAAGGCGTTCGGATCTTCCGCGTCGCCGGGTCTGTCAATCTCGACAACATCGCCGCCGCAGAATAGTTCCGTTTTCTTCGCGGCACCCGTAAGTCCGTCCAGGCGCGATCGGCCAATTCCTCCCCAGGCGTGCGAAACTGACGTTGAAAACAGCTAAACGGCAATTGCCGCTAGCTCTCAAGCCGATAATCATTCATGTTCGCCAAATGGAAAAGCCGGGCCGCATACGCCCTCCTCACG
>JBOGMI010000734.1:0-1064 GCA_050746645.1 Bryobacteraceae bacterium
TCCCGATTTCGAAGCCACGATGCGATACGAGGCGTCCCGGCGTTGGAGTCCCTACGATGGTCGCGAGCCGGCGCTCCTGAGCAAACAGCGCAACCATTTCCGCGGCGCACGTCGTGTGCTCGTTTACGAGGACAGCGATTCGGCCGTGAAACTTCCGCGGCCCAAGGCCTTCCGTCTGCAACACGACCGACTTTCTCCGGGCGTACTTCATCGCAAGCAGCGGAACCTGCCACTTCGATTTCGGTATTCGTCCGAAGCGCGGCAGTAAGTCGCGATTGCCATAGTCAACCGCAGTATTGCGCCCCATGCTGTAACCGATTGGCAGCCGATCGGGAGTCATAAAGCTCATTAACCGCAATCCGCCAATTCCACCGCCGGGGTTTCCGCGCAAATCGATGACGAGATGGTCGGCTCCCGACAGCTTCGTCGATAGCAATCGACTTACTTGGTTTGCGACATCGATTCCGAGCTTTCCGGGAAAGAGGCTGACCTTCAGAACGGCAATGCCCTTGCGTTTATCGCCGATAACGCTCCGGGGCTCCGCAGCGGGATTGTCCCGGTGCTTTGTTCTCGGAGTACGGATCTTCACCGTGGCCGCCGACTTTGAGCTAGGCTGTCCGACCGTGATTTCGATCTCGCTGGCCATGGGGAACGAGGGCTTCGTGGGAGGGAGAATTTCCTGGCCTGCGATCTCTAGCAACGCGTTCCCCGGTTGAATTCCGGCGAGATCGGCCGGGCCGCCGGGCGCTACATCCTGGAACACCCAGCGCAGTCCGTCCGGGGTTTCAGCCGGGCGAAAGCTCGCGCAGATCGCGTTCCGCGAACTGATTTTGCTCGCTGCGCTGAGTAGCCCGAGCGCGCCTGAACGGAGTTCTTTGAGCATCGAATTCGCCGCCGCCTCAAATTCGTCGTTAGTTTCGGCGGCGATTACACGCGGCCTATGTGTCTCGACAATCGCAGGCCAATCCTTGCCGCGGAAGTTTGGATCGTAGTACTTCTCTTGAACAAGCTGCTGAATTTTGTCCATGCAGCGTTCGCGATCGGCTCTTTCGATTTTCATCGGG
>JBOGMI010000735.1:0-3151 GCA_050746645.1 Bryobacteraceae bacterium
GGCCGGGCTGGTGGGCATAATCCGGGGCGCCGTTCACTTTCGCCGCCTTCTTGCCGGGCTTGGGCGGATTCGCCACCGCTCCAAGAGCGCGATTCCCAACCTGAAAAGCGATGTAATCCTGCCGGGGCTCGGCAAGAGTCAGAAAGTCGAGAAACGTGCCGGCTGCCTTCTCGCGCGGAGAGCGGTTGGTGTAGTCGCCACTGACCGTCCTGGTAACTGTAGCCGGTATCGAAGCGGGATCGAAGGTGCGGTCGCTAATTAACGTGCCTTTCGGAATCCAGGGAGATACCAAAATCGCCGGTACCCGAACTCCCAGCCGGTCGAACTTAAATCCGGTGGTGGGGTCCTGAAACTCGTCGGGAGTGCAGGCGGGCGGCTCAACATGATCGTACATGCCGCCGTGCTCGTCGTAAACAACCAGCAGCAGGGTGCTTTTCCAGAGTTCCTCATTGTTCATGATCGACATGTAAACCGACGCGATAAATTCCTCTCCCGCAAGCACGTTGTGATCCGGATGCTGGTCGGAGGCCAGCATCCGCCCAGTCGGAACGTCGTGGTCGGTATAGTTCGGCTCGATGAAACTGTAATCGGGCAAATTGCCCGACTGGCAATCGGCCATGAACTGATTGAAGGTTCCAAAGATCTGCGGCTGGTTCTTCAGAATGAATGCCATGCCGACGGTTCCGCTGGCGGCATCGTAGTAATAGATCTTCGCCGTGTGCCCCTTATCCAGCATGCGCTGATAAATGGTGGGGTATTTCTCGTTCAGATAAAACAGATCCATATCCGTCTTTCCGAACGACGTGCCAAAGTGCGCAAACGCCCGGTTGGGAATCGTGGGGCCGGGCAGCGAGGAAAACCAGCGGTTGAACACGAGGAAATTTTCCGCCAGGGTCTTGATCACCGGAACCTTATCGGGTGAGAAACAATACATGATCTCGCGCGAGTGCGCCACATCTCGCCGCTTCTGGTAATAAGCTTTGACGAAGCCCTGCATGGGTGCCTCGCCCGGCTGGTCGCCATGGATCTGGAGCTTGACGTCTTCAAAATGATGGCCGGGGTCCGGCTGGAGCTGCCCTTGCTGGGCGGCGAGCGGTTTCACGGGAGCGGGTTCGTTCGTTGTGTCGGGATTCGTCTCGCTGCCCGAAAGCCCGTCGATGCCGGGGATTTTTGAAAACCCCAGCATGTGATCGAAGGAACGGTTCTCCATCATCAGCACAACAATATGTTTAAGCTGTTCGATTCCAGTCATTCACACAACTCCGATTTCATATATATACCTCATACGCATTGTTAGTAAGTGGTGATTGAGCCGGCCTAGTGGATCGCTTCGAGAGCGGGCTTCACCCAGGAGAAGAAAAACCGGCCGATGGTTGGAAAATGTGTCGCCAGTAGCGCGAGCGCCGGCAGCGCGCCGTAGGAGATCAAATGGGTAACGAAGTTACGGTCGAGTTTGCCTTTCTCCGTTCCGGTGATGCGACTTAATAGCGGATCACGAGCAGCCTGGGAAAAGACAATTACGATGCCCGCGGTAAGTGCCACGAACATGGCAACCAGCACCCAATCAAAAACAGTGAGGGAGCGGAAAGCATACGAGTTCAGAGCGATCACCAGCAGCAGGAACGCGGCGCTGATGTAGGTGACCAGATTTTCCAGATGCCATAAGACGAAATTAATATATGCCAGAAGGCGGAAGGCGACGAGTTCGCCGCAAATGTTCAGGACCTCTTTGCTGGTGGAACTAGCTTCGGCCTTTTCATTTGTAGCAAGTTCGGATTCCAGCTCATGACGGCCGAAAGCCCACTGATTAACCCGTAAGTATCGGACGGCCAAATCGGCAAGTTGCCGCAGTGAGTCCTGAAGCTTGCGATATTGAGCCCGATCGAAACGGATACCCCTAGCCGAGGCTTCCAGCAGGGTCTGGACTCGCGGCCGCAAAGAATTGAGTCCTGTACGCACATCTTTCTTTAACTTGGCTGGAGTCCGGTCGTTCGCGAGTAACGCCTCCAGACACTCGATGGAGCGCGTAATCAGGACATGCGTCCGCGTTTGCCCGCCGCCCTGCCAGACCGGGGACCACATGTATCCCTTCGGGAGAGAGCTAAACACTTCGCGCATCGGGTGCCGCTCAAGTTGTTGTAAGAATTCGCTGAAGCTGGACCAGACGGTCAGAAGCCGTATCCATGCCAACGCGATGAAGATGCCGGCCGCAAAGACGAGAATGACGACAAAGCGGTCGATCAACGATTTCTCGAGTGTCTGGGAGGAGCCGAGACACGCAACAGTGAGCCAGGCTCCAATGGGCAAAGCCGCCAAAAAACAAACAGCGGAGGGCGAAAGGCGGAAATGCGGTGATTGGTCTTACTTTCGAGTGAACTTAGATCCGAGCAGAATTCATCGCCACTCATATCCGGAATGGAGGGCCGGCGGTCTTCGAAATACACGATCCGCCGTAAATGGAAGAAAGCGGTTATGCCCGAAATAATGAGAAGTATCGAAATCGGAATCAGCGGGGACACGCCATTGGTGAGATCGACCGAACGGTAGGCGGCGAGGAAGTCAACAGGATGATCGCTCCAAATACCGCCGAACGCAAAGGAGACCGCGGCAATGGGGACGGCCAGGAAAACCAGTTCAGCCGCGGCATATCCCCACTGAACCCTCGTGAATCCACCCAGCGGCAGCAGCGAACAGCCGATGGTCAGGCCCAAGATAGCGGAAGCAACGCAATAGAGAATCCAGAGATGATGAAGGCTGCTCCCGTGGTGGTTTACAAAGCTCGGGTAGATCGGGATCGGGATGAGGAGCAGCAGCCAGCCCCCGGCGGCGGCGATCTGCAAGCGCGGACTCCGCCGTCGAAAGAAACGCGGTAGACGCGGGTAAGCGACACTCAGGATACCGGCGAGAAGCAGGACGATGCCGAACCCGATGGTGGCATGGGGAGCTTCGAGGGCTAAGTTTTGCTGCAGGATCAGGCCGGGAGGCGCAAGCCAGACGGCTGTCATCGTAGTGAGGCAAAGGCCTATGCAGGATAAAAAAAGCGCGTGCGCCGCGGCGTGCCGCGAGTTCTCGAACTGCCGAGGATCGGTTGAAAACACCGCAAATATGCGCGAGCCAAGCGGCTTTGCAATGGAAACGGCAGCGCAATATC
>JBOGMI010000736.1:0-1553 GCA_050746645.1 Bryobacteraceae bacterium
GCTTCAATTTCAGCGAGCGGCCCTTCCAGATTGCGATGGATGTCGTTGCTGAGCGCCTTCAGAGGCGAGACATAAACGACCTGCGTTTCGTCGCGAAGCGTTTGCGCACGCGCGGCGCGAACCAGCCGATCAATGCAGATCAGAAACGCCGCTAGCGTCTTGCCCGAGCCGGTGGGAGCGCAAATCAGCGTGTCATTTCCGGCCGCGATTTCGCGCCAGCCGAGAGACTGCGGTTCGGTCGGCGCGCCGAAGCGTTCGGCGAACCATTTTTCTACCAGCGGATCGAAGACGGAGAGAGACATCATAGGCGGCTTTTCTTAGGATGCCGCAAAAAAGTACTAGGATTTTCAGAAACTGCTGGTACCCAGTACCCTATTGCCGCCGGCGGAGTTTTTCTGCGAGACTCGCGGCATGAGAAGCAATAGATGCTTTTTCTGGAGTTTCTATTTCGGAGGAAAAATGAATATCAAAACAGCAGTTGTATTGGGTGCCTTGACGGCCTTTGCCGGCGCCATGCAGGCGGCGCCGGTGGATAACTACGCGTTCGGCGGTCTCGGGAATTTGAATGCGAGCATGCACACGTTCTCGCCGGTTAGCGGCTCGGAACCGAGCATTACGGCTTACGGCTTCCACATAAGTAGCGGCAATGCCGTGGCGGCGGGCCTTTACAGCAAGGGAAGCGGCGCATTTCCGCCTCCCAACGATGAGAGCGGTTTGGGACTGGTAAACGATAGCACCGGCGATCACGAAATCATGCCCGGCAACTTCATCGAGCTCGACATGAACGGACTGTCCATCGGTTCGCTTTACACGGGGAGCACGACGCAGGGCGAAACATGGCAAATCTGGGGCTCCAATAGCGGTGCAACGGCGGCCAATCCGTTCACAATCCCCGGGTCCGCTGCTTCCGGTGTGCTTACGGGAACTACGGAAGGGAGCCAAGACGTCAGCAGTCTCGCCGGTGATCGGTATATCTTTATCACTTCGCTAAACGAGGGGACAACCCGCAACATACTGCTGGGCGGAGTGACGGCAACCAGCGCGGTTCCGGAGCCGGCTTCCGCGAGTCTGCTTGGCTTGGCTTTTCTGGGCGCAAGCCTTCTGTTTCGTAAGCGGCTTTTCAAGAGGGCTTAGCCGCTTGCCTCCGGTTCCGCCTGCCTGACCGGCCGGCGGAACCGATTTCCGTAAGCCTCGGCGGCGAATTATTCATACCTCAGCGCGGTCATGGGATCGACGCGCATGGCGCGGCGCGCGGGAATGTAGGACGCGGCGAGAGCGACCAAAGATAGAAGCACGGCAACGCCGGCAAATGTCAGCGGATCGGTGGTGCCGATGCCGAAAAGCAAAGACGACAAGAGGCGCGTGACTGCGAACGAAGCGGCGATGCCGATCGCGACGCCGAACGCCGCCATGCGGGCGCGTGGAGCCGATCTGGCAGACCAGATCGATGGTTCCGATGTCGATGCCGAGTTCGAGCGACGCGGTGGCGACGATCGCGCGCAGTTCGCCCTTTTTCAGCCGCGCTTCGGCTTCGAGGCGCAGCTTGCGCGACA
>JBOGMI010000737.1:0-17007 GCA_050746645.1 Bryobacteraceae bacterium
GTTTCCGCTCACCGGCTGGCGAGCAGTTTCACATACTGGGGATAGTTCTCAAACACCATGATGTGAAACGTCGGCTGCTGGAATTCCTCGATCGCGTAGATATAGCCTTGGTCCCGGATGGAGTAAAGCACGCGCCGCATCCAATTTTTCCCCTTTGCGGACATGAACCGTTTGGAAATGTCCACGGTGGCTCCGGTCAGGTGCGAGGAGCGCAAGGGGCCGAATGCGTTCGCCGCATTGCCGTTTCGCTTGGCCAGCCTCTCCTGACTCAGCACGGTCCGCACCAGGCTGGTCACCCGCAATTTGTGGTGAAAATGGCCGTAAAATTCGCGGCTCAGTCTACTGAGAAACAATCTCGTCCAGGGCCGGCAGTAATGGAACGCGCTGGGGATCGCATGCAGATAGTAATAGCGCGTCCTTGAGGGGACACGCACCAGATAGCCATGCCGGACGAAGCGATGGATCATCGCGGTGTCCTTCATTCGCGACAAATTCTCCTGATCCGCTCGCTTATTCTGAATGATCGGAGATGATATGTCCGCGATCAGCAGATCGCGGGTAGCGGCCCAAACCCAAACCGGCAATATTAAAAGGGAAACCGCCCACGCCAATAAACGTACGCGCAACTTCAAACATTATCACTCTGCCGGTTGATAATTCAAGTGTTTTTTGAATTTGGCTCGGATAGTGTTCCGTTTTGGCACCCTTAGACACCGGCGCCGGGGAGTGGTCCGGTCTCGCGGATACGGATGCCAGGGGTGGAAAGCTGAAATCCGACGCGATCCATGGCGCTTCCGATGTATGGGTTCTGCATGAACCAACGCCATACGTTCCCGGTAAGCAGGTTTTCGATACTGAGCAGGGAGATGCCGAGGTCGATGCCGATCACGTCCCGATTCAGCCACAATTTTTTGCCCCGCCAATCCGGATTGAAGGCATCGGTGAAGCCGTAGCGGCGATAGATTTTTTGCCCGTAAGCATGGTACATGCGGCGCAGGGCCGGCAGGCAGATATCGGGAGCAAACATCAGCGAGCCGGCCGCGGCGCAGGGCACGATCGTACCGTCGATGGGACCTTCTAATGGCGGGCCGCCCCAGGCCACGTAGCCGCGCGGGCTATCGGAAGCCGTAATGCCCCACATGTTGGGGCCGTAATCCGGATATTTGGAGCCCAAACGGATGCAGAAATCGCGGTTGGCGTAGGTGGCGATCTGCGAATTTTGGAAATAGTTGAGACAGGACGGATCGCCGTCGACCTGATGGCGGAAATCGACCCAGGCGTGCGAATACTGATGCGTGAACAGCGGCCCGCCGCTAACGAACCTCCACGGCCCATAACGCACCTGCGGCCGGACCCAGGCGTACCAACTGTCGGCGGGGATGGCGTGGCTCGGGGAGCCGATCGCGAGCAGGTAGAGAATCGACGCTTCGCTGTAAGCACCCCAGCGATATTTGATAAATCCCGAACCGGGCATCACGCCGTGGCTGAGCAGAAGCGGATTGCCGGCGAGCATCCAAGCGAAGTCGATGCGCTCGAAGATATTCCGTGCAAGAGTAGGGATCTGCGGATCGGAAGAAAAATATTCTGCGGCGGTGAGGATGCCGGCGGCAAGCAGAGCGGTATCGATGCTGGAGATTTCCGAATCCAGGCGGCGCTTGCCGGTGCCGGCGTCCAGGAAGTGGTAGTACCAGCCGTGGTCATGGAAGGCGTGAGTCCAAAAATACGTGAGCGTGGCGCGCACACGGGCGCGGGCCTGCTCGCGCGGAATCCAGCCGCGGTTTGCGCCGATACAGAGCGCGGTCAGGCCGAAACCGGTCGCGGCGATGCTGCCGACATTGTGCCCGGCGCCCCCACCGTCGTTTCGAGATCGGTCCATCACGATGCCGGTGTGCGGATTCGCCTGTTCCCAGAAATAGAGGCAGCAGCGCTTGGCGAGATCCAGCAAGAACTGGCGGTCCTGCATTGAGATCGCGGGATGGGTCCGCGCCGGGACCGTTGGCTTGGCTAGTGCGTCGTGCGCGGTCAACACCGAACCGGCGGCTGCCAAGAGAAACTCGCGGCGCGAGGCCGCGGCAGCTTGGTTTTTCACTTGAGGAAGAGACTCTCATTATGATACGTGGCGTTTGAGGGCGCCGCAATCTCAAATTCACAAGGCCGGGAGCTGGCTCCTCGGAGCACGTGATACGATAACCTCCGATATTTCGCTTCTTTGGGGGGATTATATGGGGTATCGACTTGCCCTAGCCGCTTTGACGCTTTTTGCGGTTGTTCCGCTCTGCGCGCAGCAACCAACCGCACAAGTCACTGGAATTATCACGGACGCGAGTGGCGCTGTCGTGCCGGGAACCACGATTACAATCACGAACGTAAACACCGGCGTTGCGGCAACCACGAAATCGAACAATTCCGGCAACTATTTATTTCCCGTTGTGCAGCCAGGCATGTACAACATCGGCGTTCAAAAAAGCGGTTTCGACCAAATTACCCGAACGGGCATCGAGTTGGTCGTCAGCCAGATTGCGCGTTTCGATTTCACCCTGAGGGTGGGCGCTGCCAAGCAGACGATTGAAGTGAGCGCCGCCACTCCTCCGCTCGAGACCCAGACGGCATCGCTCGGCCAGGTCGTCAACACGAAGTCGATAGAGGACTTGCCGCTCAACGGCCGCAACTTTCTCCAGCTCGCTAAACTCGCGACCGGCGTTTTCAATCCGAAGCCGGGCGACCGCACGGCAGCCGGTGGTGGATTTGTCGCCAACGGCGTGCGCTCTCAACTGAACAACTACATGCTCGACGGTGTCGATAATAACGAAAAAATCGTCGATCAGCAGAGCAGTTCACCGGTCACGATCCAACCATCGGTCGACGCGCTCCAGGAATTCAAAGTAGAAACAAACAATTTTTCCGCCCAGTACGGCTACTCGGCCGGCGCCGTCGTGAACGCGGTCATCAAGTCCGGAACGAATCGGTTCCACGGAGACGCATTCGAATTCATCCGCAACGACGCTTTCGACGCGCGCGATTATTTTTCCAGCTTGGCAAAACCGCCACTGCGTCAAAATCAGTTTGGCGGAACACTGGGCGGCCCGATCATCCACGACAAGCTGTTCTTTTTTGGAAGCTGGGAGGAGACGCGCACCAGCAATGGAACCACCGACGTCGAAACTGTTCCCACGCAAGCCATGAAGGCGGGAAACTTTGCCGGTTCCGCCAAAATCTAAAATCCGTACACCACGGCGCCGAGCGGATCCGGCTATGTGCGCACGGCTTTTGCCGGGAATAAAATTTCACCAACCTTAATCGATCCGGCCGCCGCGAAGATCCTGGCGCTCGAGCCGCTGCCGAACCTGAATAAATCGGTCAACAACTACGTCGCGAATCCGACCGACACCAACCGTGTCGATACACGAGTGGATGACCATATCTCGGACTTGGACCAGTTCTTCGTGACCTTCGATTATCAACCGGCACATAGCAACACGCCGGGGCCATTTCCGGTTCCGCTTGTCGGCGCCACAAATTTCCAAACAGCGCCAGAACGCGATGTGGCCTACGGCTCTGCCATTGGAGAGACTCACGTTTTCTCGCCAACCGTGGTGAACGAATTTCGTCTGGGCTACAACCGCGTCGAGGATTACCTCACGCCGGCCGACCCAGATTACGAAGCGGCGAAATTCGGAATACCTGGAATTCCAGAACTGCCCGGCATCACTGGATTGCCGAAATTTACTATTTCCGGATTTGCCGGGCTGGGCGAAGCCACCTTTTTGCCGAACGACAAAATCTCGGAAACCACGACGATCGCCGATCATGTTTCCTGGGTTCACGGCAAACATTCCATCTCAGTCGGCGCCGAATACCGCTGGGTCCGGAGCTGGTTTTATATCTCCTCCAATGCCCGCGGCGCGTTCTCGTTCAATGGAACGTTCACGCACAATCCGCAAAAGCCGAGTGGGACGGGTTCCGGACTGGCCGATTTTTTGCTTGGCATCGCCAGCAGCGCGAACCTCAGCAATACGAACTCGGGCGACATTCGATACAAATACACCGGCGCCTATATCCAGGACGACTGGAGAGTTACCTCTAAGTTGACGTTAAACCTTGGCGCGCGTTACGAGATTTGGATGCCGCCTTTCGAACGGCATAATCAGCAAGCGAATTTCCTGCTCGGCAGCGCACAACTGATCTATCCGAACAACGATACGCCGCCCGGCATTTCTTCGGCACTCGTCGCCGCCATACCGCCCGGAGTCAATAGCCGCGCGCTTATGATCACGGACACCAACAACATTGCGCCATGCTTTGGGTTCGCCTATTCGGTTACCCACAGCACTGTATTGCGCGGCGGTTTTGGGCAATTCTTCGCGGACGATCCGGCATTCGGCGCGAGTAGCCGCCTGGTTTCCAATCCACCGTTTTTTCAGAGCCTCAGCTTTCCTACCGATCAGATCACGCCGGATATCACTCTGAGCGGCGGTTTTCCAGCGGGCGCCATCGGGCCTGTCATCGATTTAAGCAATGCCTCGCTCGCGTCATGGACGCTGAATTACAAGCAAGCGTATGTCTATCATTGGAGCTTCGGCGTCCAGCAGCAGACCGGGCAGTTCGTCGCCGGCGCTAATTACGTAGGCACTTCGGGATTTGAGCTGCCGATGGGTTACAACTTCAATGATCCGTATCCGGGCGCAGGTTCGGTTGCGAGCCGCCGCCCAATTAAAGGACTCGGCACGATCAATCTGAGCAATCCCATGGGCAATTCCAACTACAACGCGCTCGAAGCCAAGCTCGAACGCCGCTTTGCAAACGGATTTTCCGTGCTGGTTTCCTATACCTACAGTAAGTCTATCGACGACGGAGGCGAACAGCTCATTGGCGACCTTGACTTACGCGATGCCCGAAATGTAAAAATGGAGCGGGCGCTCGCGACGAACGACATGCGAAATAACTTTGTCGCAAGCTACCTCTACGCACTGCCGTTCGGGCGCGGCCGGCGCTTCAAGATCCGCAATGTCTTTGCCGATGCGGTCCTCGGCAATTGGCAAGTGAACGGGATAACCACCATCCATTCCGGACGTCCCTTTACTCCGACTCTTGGCTTTAGCTCCGCCAATACAGGCAGTGACCGGCCGGATCGCATCGGCAATGGCAATTTACCCGCCGGCCAGCGTTCGATCGACGACTGGTTTGATAAAACCGCCTTCGATGCGGCGCCTTACTACCAGTTCGGCAATGCGGGACGCGACATCCTGGAAGGGCCAGGTGCAGTCAATTTCGACATCAGTATCTTCAAGAACTTTCCAGTTCCCCAATTCGGGGAGAACGGAGATATTCAATTTCGCGGCGAGATGTTCAACGCCTTCAATCACCCACAATTCGACAATCCGAATACTCGCGTGGATCTGCCGCAAGGCGGAACGATTACATCGCTCTCCCACGACATGCGGATCGTACAGTTCGGATTGAAGATTTTGTTTTAAAGATATGCCTCAAGTGAGTAGTGCAACAGGAACGCCGCCGAGCCGGCGCGGTTTTCTGAAGAACTCGTTCGCGGCCGCGGCGTCGGCGCCTGTTGCGGCGGAATCAGGGGCGGCGCAAAGTAATGGAATCAATGGAATGGCCGCTCGCTATCGCTCGCAGTTCTGCAAGCGCGCTGCGGGACTCCAAGCAACAGCGAGGGGTCATTGCGCTGATGGTTTGGCGGCAGGCAATGCAATTCCGCTCCCGGCCAGGGATTTGTTGAAGGCGCGCACGTCGGCGCTAATGAGGTTGCGGTAATCCGCTTCGGCGGCTGCGAGGTTTTTTTCAATCATCTTTAGAACCGCAACCGAGGCATCGGTGGGGCGGAAGTTCGCGCCGCCGGCGACATCGCCCGCGCCGGTACCCACTTCTCCGTTGAGCCAGATCAGATTGAGATAGATCTTGTAAGGTTCGGAATAGTATTTGTTATCGCTGTTGGTTCCGAACTTAGAGACCAGTTTGTACTCCGCGTCCTTCATCTTCTGATCCATGGTCTGCGCGGCTTTTAGCTGGTCTTCTTTCTTCTCGGCGGCGAGCATTTTTGCCGTATTCTCAAGCTGCTTCCGCATCCATTCGATCCGGTTCACCATTTGGGATACCTTGTCGATATCGTTGCGAATGCGAAGCTGCACTTGCAACGAGGCTTCGAGGTCGGTCTGTTTTGCCGGCCTCCGCGGGTCTTGCAGAATCTCGATCGGCTGGGTGTAGGAGTGGCCATTTACGGTCAGACGCACGGAGTATTTACCCGGAATGACGACCGGCCCCACTTCCGCCGGCTCGATGCCCCAGTGATTGATGGGGCGCCAGTCTTTGCCTCGGAACCGCGGCTCTTCCCAAATGAAAGGATTGTCCGGGGCAGCGGTGCGCAGCTTAACCAGGGCTGGCGAATCATAGCGCAGATCCCAAACCCATCGATTCAGCCCCGGCTTTCCGGCCGGGCCTTGTAGACTTCGGATCACGTTGCCGCGCGCATCGAGAATGGCGAGTTGCGCCGAAGCGGCGGAAGGAAGCCAGAAGTTCAGAAATGCTCGGCCATTGGGAATGAAACGGTAAGTGGAGCGCGATGGATATAACGTCACGCCTGCCGGAGTGTGGTCTGCCATGTTCTCCAGCGGGGTAATGTCGTCCAGGATGTAAATGCCGCGCCCGTAGGTTGAGACCACCACATCGTGAAAATGCTTCTGCACCACGATCCAGGTAACCGGCGAAGGAGGCAAGCCGGTTTGCAGATGAGTCCAATGCCCGCGGTCATCCAGGGAATAATAGAAAGCATTGCCGGTTCCGGCAAAGAGTAGGCCCTTGTGGTTGGGATCTTCCGCGACGCAGTTGACGTAAGCAAGCGGGCCTTTCGGCAAATCGCTGTTGATGCGCTTCCAGGTCTGGCCATAATTCGTCGTCTTGTAAATGTAGGGGTCGCGGTTGTCCATTAAATGAAAATCAACTGAGATATAAGCCGTTCCCGGATCGAAGTGTGAAGGCTCGATTTTGGAGATGGTTCCCCACGGCGGCATACCTGTAATGTTCTTGGTGACATCGGTCCAGTGCCCGCCGCCGTCTTTCGTGTACCAAACCTTTCCGTCGTTGGTTCCTGCCCAGATCAGCCCTTTCCGGATTTTCGAAGGTGCGATGGCGTATACAACCTCGCCGTAAAACTGGCCCAGGTTGTCGCCCACGAGTCCGCCGGACGGGACAATTCTTTTCGGATTGCGGGTAGACAGATCGGGACTGATGACGCTCCAACTCTGGCCAGCGTCCGAGGTTTTGAAGATCACCTGGCAGCCGTAATAGACGGTGTTGTGATCGAAGGGATCGATCGCCAGGGGAGGAGTCCAATGGCAGCGATACTTGAGAACGTTCGGAGGCGAATCGAGCGTGTGCATCCACGGGCTTACTGAGCGCGCCTCTTTGGTGCGCGCATCGTAGCGCGTCACTTCGTCTCCGTAACAACTGGACCAAATGATGTTGGGGTCGGTGGGATCGGGCAGAGTGAAACCGGATTCGCAGCCGCCTAGCCCGTGCTGCCATCCGTCGCCTGGGTCGGCGTAAGCTTCCGGCCCGGGCACGCTCGGGCCCCGCATGGTTCCGTCGTCCTGCATGTTGGTGTAGATCCAGTACGGAACACGGTTGTCGACGGCCACATGATACATCTGGCCGATCGGCAACTTCACGTGGTGAAAACCGCGGCCATTCGTAGTAGTAATGTTCATGCCTCCGTCATCGGTGATCACAAATCGGTTGGCGTCCTTCGGATCGAACCAGATGTCGTGCGTGTCGCCGCCCCAGGAAAACGGCTCCCGATGAAAGGTCTCACCGCCGTCCAGGGAGCGAAAAAAGGAGTTGTCCGCGACCAGCACCTCGTTTTCGTTCTGTGTTGAAACGGCAAGGCGGATGTAATATCCCGCCCGCCCGATCAGCAGCCGGCTATGGCTCGCAGCATGCCAGGTTTCGCCGCCATCGTCGGAACGCCATAGGGAGCCGTGGTTGACGGTCTGAATCAGCGCGTAGACGCGATTGTGATCGGTGGGCGCGATGGCCACATCGATCTTGCCTAGCGGCGGCTTGGGCAGCCCGTGGCCGGTGAGGTGCTTCCATGTTGTGCCTCCATCTTTCGATTCGTACATGCCGCTGCCGGGTCCGCCGCCGAACTCGCCGTATGTGCGCATCTCTACCTGCCACATGCCGGCAAACATATGCAGCGGATTGCGCGGATCGAGAGTCAGACCCGAACAGCCGGTGTGCTCGTCGACGAACAGCACACGCTTCCAATGTTGGCCGCCATCGGTGGTGCGGAAGACGCCGCGATTCTGCTGCGGTCCGGTGGTTCGGCCCAGCGCGCAGGCGAAGACGATATCCGGGTTGGTCGGGTTGATCAGGATGCGGCCGATGCGGCCGGTCTGCTCGAGTCCCATGTGCTTCCACGTCTTTCCGCCGTCGGTGGACTTATAAATGCCGTCGCCCATCACGTCGCTCGGCCGGATGGCCCAGGCTTCGCCCGTTCCCGCCCAAACGGTGGTGGGCTGCGACGGGGCGACCGCCAGAGCGCCGATGGCGGCGACGTCCTGGTGATCGAAGATCGGGACGAAGCGGTTTCCGCCGTCGGTCGACTTCCAAATGCCGCCGGAAGCCGCGCCGGCGTAGTAGGTGCCGGGGTCACCAGGGATGCCGGCTACCGAGGCGATCCGGTTGCCGATTTGGGGGCCAAGAAAGCGGAACCCGAACCGGCCCGAGGCATTGCGCTGCTGAGCGAAACCCGACAGCGACAAAGCCAGGATCAGAATGAACGGCAAACACTGTGTGAAGTAGCGTCTCATTTTTGTTGGGATTTCCCGGAGGCAACCGCCTGCCGGACAATTGTATAGTCTATGCGCGTTTCTGTCTGTCTGCCGATGAAATTGGTTCCAGGAATCGTCATCCCGTTGGCGTCAGGCCGAATTTTTGCGAAACGAACCCAATTGCGCGTAAGCCCTTGTAGTCGAGACACATTCCGCCTCCGGGAGTCCGTTGCGAAACGAACCCAAAGGTGCAGGGGACGGAGATCAGGGGCCATTCACGGTAGGTAATCAACGAGAAAAAACAGGCATTCAGAGACTCTTAGCATGTAGTCTCGGTCAGGCTCGTCAGGGGTGCTCGCAGCCGGCCTGCAAGTTCTTCATCGATCCTGCCAATCACACCAAGCAGTCCGTCAACCGCCACCCGAAAAGCCCGCGCGAGTTCGGCGGCGTCCAGTCCTCGTACGAGGGAGCCTTCCAGCGGCGCTGTCACTGCTCGCGGTAATCGATCGAATCCACGGCCATAAACAGCGGGAATGCCGTGGTGAATACAGGCCACCGCAAGAGCGCTGTCGCGGATCCCGCTGATCATATACTCTGCTTGCCATGCTTTCCCTCTTGCAATGCAACTTCGCGCGTGCAAGGTGTACAGCCAGCCCATTCCAATGACATCGGCAACGGGTTGCGGCGCGGCAGGCCGGGTGTCATTCGCTTTTCCGAAAACCAGGCGGAATGCCGGCGACAAGGCGCGGAATTCGGTGGCGGGTGTGAAGGCAAGGTCGACTTGCATTGTGTCCGGGAGAAGAAAGACGCGGTAAATCCATGTTCTAAATCTGACGTCGACGTGATGCAGCGCCCGATACTGCTCGTACAGATGCGCCGTCCAGTCGGAGAGGATGTTCGGCACTTCATCGGCATCGATCACTCCGAACGCAAGATCGATATCCGACCACTCGTCTTCGCGATCGGTCACCGCCGATCCGGTGATTGCGGCGCCACTTATGCGCGGGTCGTTATACAGCCGCGCATAAATACAGGGACATTACTATTCGCAAAATGTGCGATTTTGCTGCACTTTGACGCCACATGATGTCCCGGTCATAACGCGCGGCTGTATAGCTGCATGTTCGAGCAGGCAGGAACGCAGCCGGGAGCGCTGTTCCGGAGTAAACATTGATTGATTCTCTCGTGTCATGTTCTCCGATTGCGAACGGATGCGCAAAGCGGGGACTGGTTTCGATTTCCGGACCACAGTGCTTCCGGAAGCGAGCAAGCCCCCGAGCCGGAAATTCGTTGCCTGTCCTTGCCTGTCCCCGGTTTGCCCCGTGGGTTCGCTATAGGAACTTCCGAAACATGACTCTAGGGCGTTCCTGCCGGCCGAAGCAGATCCTTCCGAACATAAATCCAATAGGGCCAGAAAGTATGCTCAGCCTGCACCAGCTTATAGTCCTTTGCCAGCGTTTCGCGCGACCATTTCCAGGCCCGGTGCGTCTCCGGATATCGTCCGGGATTGCAGTCGTTGTGCATGACGTAAACGTCGGGCCGGATGCCGGAGTGATAGCCCAGGTAGCAATCGTCGACTAGCGGCGGTCCCCAGCCGAGCGCAAACCCGAATTCGGAAGGCGCCATCACGAACCCGCCGGGCCGTAAGTAATGCTTGATGGCTGCGAGCGCCGGTTCGTAGCTGTTCCGAAATGTGTCTCTTTGCACATTGGCGCGGAACGCGGTACAGGTAGAGCCGACGGAGCCGGCGAGCAGAACAGCGGCCAGGAAGCGGCCCAGGGTGCGTTTTTTCCAGGAGTCATAGAGCCAGACTGCGCCGCAGGCGTAGAGCATTGGCATCGAATAAATCAGGTAATACCAAAACTCCTGATTGTCGATCAAAGCAACGCCCAGATAGCCAATACACGAGTAGAGGAGCAAGAGGCGAGCCGGCGGGATCGAACGCAGCCGGCGGCTGAGCGCAACGGCAACGAATCCCGCGAGGCCAAATAGGAGCGCGAACGGCTTCAGGCGGCCCTGGCCTGCGAAACAGGCCTGAAAATATCGAATGTCAAAATCGCTACAGGCTTGTTTCAGAAGCGCCGTGAACCCGCTCACGCGATACCCCGATGCCGCTTCGTACTGAGCAACGAAAATTCCGGGAGCCTGCGCGATATACCACAAACAGAGTCCTCCACCCAGCAGATAGGGAGCGCAGAAAACCGCCAGATCGCGCCGACGAAAGCGCCTCCAATCGCGCAGCAGCAGGATGGCGAGGAATGCATTGGTCACCGCGCCCATGGGATGGCAAAACAGCGATGCCGCACCTAAGCAGCCGGCTAGCGCCACCGCAAGCGTGTGGTTGCGGTCGCGCTGGCAGACGTAAACGGCAAGCGCGGCTTGGCCAAGCGCGGCGCACATCGTTTCCATACGGCCATCGGAGGCATCTTGCACGAAGATATAGCCGAGAGCAATAATCGACGAGGTCACAAGCGCCAGCGTCTCGTTGCGGCTTAAGGCACGCACGAAGAAAAACCACGCGGCAAGATAGATGCAGGCCCAGAAGAGCGAGAACAGGCGCATCGCTTCGATGGTGGGCGGCAAAATGCGGAACCAGGCTCCCAGCGAAATCAGATAGAGGGGGAACTGCCAATAGGTGTAGCGATGCACGCCGGGCATATTGTTGTAGCCGTGCGGTGCGAGCAGTGAGCTGCCGAGATGGCCATGATTGCGGAAGTTCATGGCGACATCGGCGAAAACGCCCTCGTCCCACCAGGGGCTGCGGGTAAGGACGTAGGCGGCGGCAAAGCACAGGAACAGGCAGAAAGCGCCTCCGGCGCAGAGCCAAGCCCAGCGCGGCGCCCGCACCATTACTTGCGGCGAGACGCCGGGCTGCCTTGCGGCATCCTTCGGCAATGCCGCCGGGGTCCCCGTGGCCGCCGGCAGGATTATCACTAGTTGAAGTTCAAACAGCTAGGATAAATTCTCAACGGAACCGGCCTAAGTAAGTACCGTACTACCCAAGTGTCCACCGCAATCCGGCTGCCCTTGAAATGCGGATGGCGAACCTCCTGAGCTCTTCTGCCCCAAGCGGCTTCTGCGCGTGGACAGAGGAGTCCGTCCCCGCCCCACGGCCCGACAATCCAACTCCGATTCGGCCCCGCTATACTGGCCGATTACGCGATGGGCCAACTGCTGAAGACGAAGAGCATCGACGCGCTCGTCGAAGAGACGCACGTTGAAGGCAGAAGACTCAAGCGATCGCTCGGCCCCTGGAGTCTCATCGCTTTTGGGATTGGCGCCGTGATCGGCGGAGGCATCTTCACCGTTACCGGGACCGCGGCGGCGGGCACGCAAATGAGCTTTCCGTCGATCTTCAACGCGCCCGTGCTCGACATTCTCCTGCACGGGGGACAGGCGGCTGCGACGGTCGGCAGGCCGGGCGCCGGCCCGGGGCTGACGCTCTCTTTTATCCTGGTCGCGATCACCTGCGGCTTCGCGGCGCTCTGCTATGCGGAATTGGCGTCGATGATCCCGGTCGCGGGCAGCGCCTACACCTATGCCTACACCACGCTCGGCGAAATCTTCGCCTGGATCATCGGCTGGGATTTGATTCTCGAGTACGCGGTATCGAACATGTCCGTAGCGGTGGGGTTTTCGGCGTATTTCAATGTGATGTGCGATTACCTGTTTGGAGCGCACCTGCCGAAGTATCTCTCGCAGCCGGCCATTGTAGAAGGCCAGCTTACAGGCAGTTACTTCAACATTCCGGCGTTTCTCATTGTGATGTTTTTGAGCTGGATCCTGGTTCGCGGCGTGCGGGAGAGCGCCGGGGCGAACAATGTGATGGTCGTGATCAAGATCGGCGCGGTCCTGTTGTTTGTATTTGGCGCGGCACACGCGGTGCAGGCGTCGAACCTGCATCCGTTTTTACCCAATGGCTTTGGGGGTGTGGTGAGCGGCGGCGCGATCGTGTTCTTTACCTATATCGGTTTCGATTCGGTCTCGACAGCGGCCGAGGAGTGCCGCAATCCGCAGCGCAACATGCCGATCGGCATCATCGGCACGCTTGCGGTGTGCGCGATCCTCTATACCGCGGTGGCGTTTGTCCTCACCGGAATCGTCAATTGGAAAACGTTGGATAATGCATCGCCGGTCGCCAACGCGCTGGCGGCGATCGGCATGGATAAGCTGCGCTTCGCGGTGACTGTGGGGGCATTGCTGGGAATGCTGAGTTCCCTCCTGATCTATCAATATGGGCAGGCGCGCATCTGGTTTGCCATGTCGCGCGACCGCCTGCTACCCGACGTATTTTCGAGCGTACACAAGAAATACGGGACGCCGCATGTGAGCACATGGATTGCGGGACTGGCGGTGGGGATTCCGGCGGGGATCTGGGATATCGGGACGCTGGCGGAAATTTCGAATATCGGAACCCTGTTCGCGTTTATTGTCGTTTCGGCCGGAGTGGTGATTTTGCGCTACTCGCAACCCGAAAGGCCGCGGGCCTTCCGGGTGCCATTTTCCCCGTTCATGCCGGCGCTTTCGATTGTCTGCTGTTTTGGCTTGATGCTAGGGCTGCCGCTGGAGACCTGGATTCGGTTTGTGGTGTGGCTGGTTATTGGATTGTTCGTGTATTTCGCGTACAGCCGGAAACGCAGTCCGATGCAAACTCCCGCTCAGCCCGCGCGGAAATTACCGGAAGGACTATAGCCCGCCGTAAAGCCTGCCGATAGCTTCCATATGACTTGGGGCCGGGTTCTGCTCCTGCTTTTGCCGCTGCTGGACGCTTACGCTTCCGGCTCGGCATTGCGGCCCGGCAGCTTGCCCGTGCTGACCACGACGCGGGCGGTACACACGCTCAGCACAGAGCAATCGGAGCGGGGCTATCCGGTCCGTATTCGGGCTGTCGTTACTTATTACGATCCCTACATCGACAGCCGGCATGGCGCCCTGTTTATACATGATTCGACCGGCGACGTCTTTGTCGACGCCCCCCCGCACATGTCACTTTCCATGCACGCGGGGACCCTGATCGAGGTAACCGGGATAACGAGCCCGGGCGACTTTGCTCCCGTCGTGCGGGCCAGCCGCATCCGTGTCCTTGGGCAGTCACACCTTCCGGCCAAGGCGGTGCGCGTGACCCGCAGCCAAGTGCTGACGGGAGCCTATGACTGCCAATGGGTAGAAATAGGGGGTATCGTTCACGCGATTCACAAAGACGGACGCGATGTGGTTCTGTATATTCAGTTGAGCGACGGGCTGGTGGTGGCCACGAGTGTCTCGCAGCCCGGCACTGACTACAAGCGTCTGATCGATGCCAAAGTCCTGGTCCGCGGGGTCGCGGCCGAATTCTTCAACCGCCGCCGCCAGATCGTCGGAGCACGCTTCTTCTTTCCTTCCATGGCGCAAGTGACCGTAGAAGAGCCCGCCCCGCTCCATCCCTTTGCATCGCCGGCCCGGTCTATCGCTACGTTGTTGCAGTACCACCCCAAGGCCAGCTTCGGACACCGCGTCCACATTCGCGGCCGGGTGACGCTGCAGTGGCCCGGCCGGACGGTCTGCATACAGGATTCGAGAGAAGGGTTGTGCGCATCGGCTGCCCAAAAAACCAGGCTGACGCCCGGCGAAGTGGTGGACATGGTGGGCTTTCCGGTAGCGGACGAATACATGCCCACGCTGCAGAGCGCGACTTGGCGCGCGGCTGCTCCCGCGGTTCCCGTTCCAGCCGTGCCGATCACGGTCAAGCAAGCGCTCAGCGGGAGATACGATTCCGAGCTCGTGCGCATACAAGGCACTTTGATCAATCGCAATCGGACCGCAGCCGGCCCGACGCTGACTCTCTCTTCCGGCCATGTTCTTTTCGCAGCGGTTCTTCCCCAGACGGGGAAATCCCGCGAAATGCCGCCTTGGCAGCCCGGGAGCGTGCTTCAGCTTACCGGCATTTGCTCGGTCGCTGTGAACTTGGGGCAAGTCGCCATGCGCGAGGGCATTGTGAGACCCAAATCCTTTCGCATCCTACTGCGCTCGCCCAAGGATGTGGCGGTAGTAAAACCGGCCCCGTGGTGGACTCCCAAACACTCGCTCGTGGTTCTGGGCGCCGTACTCGCCTTTGCGCTGGCCCTGCTTGCCTGGGGCGAGAGGCAGCGCCGGCGCGTGAAGCACCAGAGCGAGATCATCGGCACACAACTCGAACAGGCGGCTACGCTCAAGGACGCGGCCGAGGCGGCCAGCCGGGCGAAAAGCGAATTTCTGGCTAATATGAGCCACGAAATACGCACGCCGATGAACGGAGTGATCGGGATGATCGAGCTCGCGCTGGATGCAGATCCTTCACCCGAGCAAGGTGAATATCTCGCTATGGCTCATCAATCGGCGGAAGCGCTCCTGAAGGTAATCAACGACATTCTGGACTTCTCGAAGATTGAGGCAGGCCACCTCGAGCTCGATCCGATCGATTTCGAGTTGAACGATTGCATCGAAGAGACGCTTCGGGCGTTTGCGCCGCGCGTTTCCGAAAGAAATATCGAGCTCACGGGCGAAGTGGATCCGTATGCGCCGACAGTGATCGAAGCCGACCCGGTCCGGCTGCGCCAGGTGCTCACAAACCTGCTCGGCAACGCGTTGAAATTCACCTCAGAAGGAGAAATCTCGTTAAGGGTCACTGAGGAAGCACGTTTTCCCGGAAAGACCCGCCTTCGATTCACCGTGCGGGATACCGGAATCGGTATTCCATCTGACAAACAACCGGTGATTTTTGACGCGTTCGCACAAGCCGATTCGTCAACGACGCGGAACTATGGAGGCACCGGCCTCGGCCTCACCATTTCCTCCAGAATCGTGCATGCTATGGGTGGCAAAATCTGGGTGGAAAGCGAGCCCGGGAAAGGCAGCCGTTTTCATTTCACGGTCGAGGCCAATACGGTGGCCGCCAGACCGGCAGCGCAACCAAGCGGCTTGGACTCCGTTTCCGCGAAGCGCGTTCTGGTGGTCGATGACAGTGCGACCAACCGCCGCATTCTCGCGGAGGCGCTGACGCGCTGGGGAATGCGGGTGGATTCGGCCGGCAGCGCTCTCGAGGCCCTCGGTACCCTCGAACAAGCTGCGTGCGAGGGCGAGCCGTTCAGGCTATTGATCACCGACGCACACATGCCGGAAATGGACGGCTTCAGCCTGATCCGGGAAGTAAAGCGCCGTCCCGAACTGGCTCGTTCCATGGTGATCCTGATGCTCACTTCTTCGGCTCAAAAAGCCGATCTGGCGAAATGCCGTGAGCAGGGAATAGCGGTTTACCTGATCAAACCGGTTCGCCGGGCGGAACTCAAACGGGCTATTCTCCGGGCGATGGGCGAACCCGAGATGCCGGGCTATGACAGGTCTTCCATATCTCCGGCGCCGCTTGGAGCCGGAGGTATAGCCCCATTACGCATTTTGCTGGCTGAAGATAACGCGGTCAATCAGCGCCTAGCGCAAAAGCTTCTCGAAAAGCGCGGCCACACCGTCACCCTGGCCAACGATGGCCGCGAGGCCCTGGAACTTTTGGAACGGATGACTTTCGATATGGTCCTGATGGACGTGCAGATGCCGCATCTCGATGGCTTCGCGGCAACGGCGGCGATTCGCGCCGGGGAAAGGAAAACCGGCGGCCACGTTCCGATCATCGCCATGACCGCTCATGCGATGAAAGGCGACCAGGAACGCTGCCTGGGCGCCGGAATGGACGGCTACGTAAGCAAACCGATCCAGCCGGCAGCGCTCTTCGCGGCCATTGAAGCGCAATCCCCGCAGGTGGGGGCGATCTGAAAAACTACTTCCGCCGAGGCTCGTGCAGCGGCCAGCCCGCCACCTAACTGGGCATAAGGTTACGCGCAGACGATTCGGCGCAGGCTAGCGTGATTGACATTCTCCGGGGACTTTAGGTAAACCCATACGTTCCCGCACTACGCGCAAGAAAGATCGACCCGGTGGAGGCGCTGCTGAGCCATTAGCGTTCGTTAGACCAGCGCGGGAAAAGTAGCGTGGGTTATGGCTTAAGGTGGCCGGCGTACCCAGCGGCCACGATGTTGTGCTGCACTGCTTTCATGATGTCAGCGCTGGGCATTCCTCTGGTCATCGCAGCCTCAAAGAAATACCCCGTGGCCCAATTGCTGTTATCGCCGCCGGTTCCGAGGATGATGGCTCCTTCTTGTTTCATCGGTTGATAGCCCTTGGGGAGAGGGATCATCCCGGTGCTGGTCAGGCC
>JBOGMI010000738.1:0-9561 GCA_050746645.1 Bryobacteraceae bacterium
GGAACCTCGACCTTCAGAACATCGCCGCCATAACGATCTTTGCCGAACTCTTCGATCGAGCGAATCACGATCTCCGGCTTGCGCTTCGCATACGCAAGGCCGGTCTCGCCGAGCACATCGTAGCCGAGAAATTCTAGGAACAGGGGCATATCGAGCGCGCAGCATTCAGCTCCTACACGCTCCACCCATGCCTGTTTCTGTTCATTCACCCGCGGCTTTTCAAAGGGCGTGTAGTAGACCAGAGTTTTTACCGCGGTTGCGCCGGCTTCTTTGAGCCGCAGCACCGACCAGCCTTCCGTCACCCTGGGAATAAATTCGGGAGCGGTTGCGTCATAGCAGGATTTTTCATAGGCGAGCATAACTCCCTTGCCGTTCCGATGTTTCATCGCAGGAAGGCCATATTCGACATCCAGCAGGATCGCCGAGGCGTGTTGGGTAAGCGCGGCCGTTACGAGCTCCTTGAATTCCGTGACCATGGCGCCGGGCGGATCGCCTCCACCGGCTTGCTTGGCCATCATCTTCTTGAGCATGCCGCGCTGGTCCAGCGCCGCCGCAGCGATGACTCCGCGATCGTTGGAGACGGCTTTCAAGCCCGCCAGCTTTCCTTGTGTCAATTTGCGCTGCATGATTTAAGAAACGAGACGTGCGGGCACTGTCGCGCCGGCCGCGTTCTGCGCCGGTTTGCCGTCCAACACTCGGGCTACGTCGTGGCAGATCGCGTTGTTCACACGCTCCTGCGCTTCGCGAGTAAAGGCTGCGATATGGGGCATGAGAAGCACATTGGGCATCGATTCAAGCTTGCCGCGTTCGGGAGGCTCCTTCGCGCGCACATCGAGCGCCGCGCCCGCAATTCCGCCGCTCTCAAGCGCTTCGATCAGATCAGGCTCGCGAACGACTGCGCCGCGCGACGTGTTGATGAAGTACGCGGAAGGTTTCATTTTGCCGAAGCGCTCGGCATCGAAAAAGCCTTTGGTCTCCGGCGTCGCGGGCAGATGGCAGGAGACCACGTCGGCTCTTTCCAGCAGCTCGCCGATCTCCACTAAATCGGCCTGTAATTCCCTCAGCAGAATGTTATCCGGAGTGAGATAGGGATCATAGGCAACTATCTTCATCCCGAAAGCCTGCGCTCGCTTCGCGGTCAGATAGCCAATTTTTCCGGCTCCGACGATTCCCAGCGTCTTACCGTAAAGTTCGCTTCCAACAAACCTGTTGCGGTTCCAGTTACCGCTCTTGGTGTCGGCATCGGCAGCAGGAATCGAGCGCGCCAGAGAAATCATCATTCCGATGGCCAATTCCGCCACGCTAATCGCGTTCTGATCCGGCGTATAGACCACTACGATTCCGGCCTCGCGCGCGGCGTTCACATCCACGTTGTCCAGACCTACACCGGCGCGTCCGACAACCAGCAACTCCCCAGCCGCCGCCAGCAGTGCCGCCGTAACCGGAGTCTGGTTGCGAACCATTAACGCGCGAAATTGCCCAATCCGCGTCTTCAGGCCGGCCGGGTCCCTCCAGAGATCGGGCATCGATAAGACATCGAACCGCGCGCACAGAGCATCGACCGCCGCGCCGCGAATATTTTCGGAAATCAGAATGTCAGGCATAGTTATGAGGCATGTCGAACGGCACATCGAGCCGCGAACACCACTGCTGAATTTCGACGAGTGTTTCCTGCGGAACAGCAATTCCCTCGGAGGCATGAAGGGCCGCCCGCCTCGCCGATCGCTCTCCGGGAACCAGGATTTCTTCTACACCGGGGCGTTTCTTCGAAGCCTTGATCTGGTCAATCGTCGCGTCGATGCGCCGCAGGTAATCGGCATAATCGAGAAAGGCATCGATGTGGAAGAGGCAGAAGAAATGTCCCACGTCCTGCCTGCGGTCCATGTTCTTGTACATCGATCCAATCCCCTTCCCTATCGCCGATCCCGAAAGAACGCCGCTGAACAGCTCCACCATCAGCGCCAGCGCGTAGCCTTTGTGCCCGGCCATAGTCAGAACCGTGCCCAGCAGCGCTTCCTTGGCATCGGTGGTCGGCTCTCCGTTTCGGTTGAGCGCCCATCCGAGCGGGATAGGAGCGTTCTTCTTTTGCGCCGCAATAATGTTGCCGCGCGCAATGGTCGATGTGGCCAAATCGATTTTGACCGTGAATCCCTTGCCGGTAGGAAACGAAGCAGCGATCGGATTCGTCCCAAAGAACGCTTCGTAACCGCCTTCAGGCGACATCGCCGGTTCGCAGTTGGTCATCGCGAGCAGCACAAAACGCTGTGCAGCGGCCAGATTGCAGTAATAGGAAAGCGCGCCGAAATGTTGCGAATTCCTGATGGTGGCCGCGGCTACGCCATTCTGCTTAGCTTTCGGCAGCAGCAGGCCGAGAGCTTTCCTCGCCTGCACTTGGCCTAAGCCGTTCCCGGCATCGAAGGTAAGGATGCTGCCTGACTCGCGCTCGATCTTCAACTCGGCATTGGGCGCGATCAGTCCGGCCTGAATGCGGCGCAAATAGATATTCAGCCGGGAAACGCCGTGGGTCGAGACGCCATGCATGTCGGCATCGATCAGCGCGTCTGCAAACACCGCCGCATCTTCTGCCGGTACTCCGGCCGCGCTGGCCAAGCGCGCCACCAGGTTTTGTAATTGCTCTTTGGAATATTTCTGCATGGTCAGGCACTGCGATAGAGTTTGGTGATCACAAACTCGCGATGCCCCAGGGCTTCCGCCGCGGTGAGCCGTCCGTTCGCAGTGCGCACGACCATCTCTATTAAGGCCTCGCCGGCCTGATCGATTGTCATTTCACCTTGCAGAATCGGCGATACATCGAGATCGATGTGTTCGCTCATGGTGGCGACTGTTTTCGGATTCCCGGAAAGCTTGATTACCGGCTCAATCGGATTTCCGACAACGTTGCCCTGCCCGGTTGGAAACAGATGCACCACCGCGCCGGAAGCCGCCCACAGCGTCACCGCCTCGGCAGCCGCACTCGACGTATCCATGAACCACATACCAGGTTTTGTAGGAGCTTCGGCGGGCTTGAGGCAGCCAACAAATTTTGTCCGCTTGCCCAGCTTCTCCACATTGCCCAGCGCCTTTTCCTCAATCGTAGTCAGGCCGCCTGCAATGTTGCCCTTAGTCGGCTGCGATTCGGCGAGATCGTTGGTTCTCTCCGCGAACACCAATCTCGTGTAGTCGTCGAAGGCCGCTATAAACTGCTTCCGAACCGTTTCGCTGGCGGCCTTGTCCGCAACTATATGCTCCGCGCCGGTAAGCTCGGTGGTTTCGCCGAAGGAGGCCGTTCCGTCGATCTCGCAGTGCTTATCCAATACATTGCCAACGGCCGGGCAGCTTGCAAGGCCCGTCGTTGTGTCCGATTCGCCGCACTTCACGCTGATATAAAGCTCGTGGAACTTGCACTCTGTGCGCCGCAGCTCCGAAGCCCACTGCACATATTCCTTAGCGCGATAAGAAGCCTCTGCGACAGTGCGGATGTCGCCCTTGCCTTCAATCGAAAAACCGGAGACCGGCTTGCCCGTCTTTGCGATGCCATCTGCAATGCGCTTGGTCCAGCCGGCTTCAATGCCGATCACCACCACGGCAGCGACGTTCGGATTGGAACCGATGCCGATGATCGTGCGGAAGAACAGTTCCAGGTCTTCGCCGAACTGCAGACGGCCATAAGAATGCGGAAGCGCTATGGTTCCTTTAATATTGCCGGCGACCGCTTCGCACGCAGCATTGGAAATATCGTCCACGGACAGAATCGCAACGTGGTTGCGGATTCCGACACGCCCGTTTTCGCGCCTGTACGCGTAGATTGTTTGATCGACCATTGTTATGCCCACCTCTTTGTCTTCAAGTTATGAATATGAACATGCTGCCCGGCCTTTACCGGCTGGACGATCTTGCCGATTTCGCATCCGTACTTGATCACCGTGTCTCCCGGCGCGAAGTCTTTCAGCGCCAGCTTGTGACCTAGCGGAATGTCTTCCGTCGCTCTCGCCTTCAGCGCTTTGTTCGTCGACAGATCGCGTCCGGCGCATTCCGTGCCGGCGGCGATGTCCACCGCTGCCACGCCCACGGTATCCGCCGTGCCGTGCACCAAAAAATGAATCATCGTATCCTCTTGTTCCTTGTTTCAGGTATTTATAATTGGCTATCCCACCCACAGCGGCGTGAACTTGCCGGCGCTCGCTTGCTGTTGCAGCGAACGGCGCGCCTCCACCACGTGATGCCGCGCAAGGTTCTCCGCCTCGCCGGCAAAATTATGCTCGATGGCTTCCACGATCCGCAGATGCTCTTCATGAATGACGCGCGGTTCGCGCGAGGCGCGCACCATCATTCCCAGCACACGGTACGTTTCCGCCAGCCGCACCAGAATGCCGTTTCTCGACAACTCGATGATATGGAAGTGGAACGCGCGGTCGAGCGATCCCATCTCTCGCGCCTGGTCCTTCCGGGCGAGCTTGTAAACATCGTCCGCCATCTGGCGCAGCTTCATAATGTCCGCCCGCCCCGCCTGGCTGCAACAAAGTCTCGCTGCTAGCCCCTCCAGCACCTCGCGGACCTGGTACGCTTCGCAGATGCGGGAAATATCGAGATTCCCCACAAACACGCCCAGGTGATCGACCGAATCGACCAACCCGAGCCACTGCAGCTCAATCAGCGATTCCCGCACCGTGCCCTGAGCGACTCCCAGTTCCTTCGCCAGGCTTTGCTGGCTTAGGCGTTCTCCGGCTTTGCTTTCTCCCGACAGAATCCGCCGCTGTATTTCTTCACGAACCTGATGCCGGCCGACCCGGTTCGCCATCTGTTTACTTGTCATCACTGGTTTACACGCACCATCCGATCCCCAACAGGCGGGCCATTCTGCGGAAGCTCTCGGCGTGATGCCCAAACGCCAGCAGAACGTGGTGTGGCAATCCCGCATGCAGCAGGCGGTCGAAACGCGAAGGAACGCTCTCGCCCGAGATCTCAACCAGCACGCTGTTCCCGGTCACCTTGCGTTTCGGCGGCAGCGTCCGCCCCTCAAAAGCGGTCAGCAAATATTGGTTGTCGCAGCGCCAGAGGCGATGGACCGTGACCGCCTCGCCGGAGCGGATGCGGCCATTAACCACCAACGGCTTGGCAATATTAAAGTGCAGATCCAGCTCAGGCCCATATTCGGTGCCGGCCGCATCGCACATCGTCATCGGCGCCATTCCCGGATGCCAGAAAAAAATGCTGTGTTCGTCGTGCTCCAGCCAGTCGGTCAGAAAACTCGGCCCCAATCCCAGCGACGAGTTCATCAGCGTGCCGATGCAGCCATCCACATCGCCTTCAATCGAAACCGCATGACCCTCCGTCGTCAGCCGCGAAACCGCCAGGTACGGCCACTGCCCCAGCATATTGGGGATTTCCGGCCAGCACTGCAAGGCAAGCGCATCCAGCCGCTCCTCCCGCATCAGCTCCAGCATGGCGAGATAACAGCGCGAGTTCACGGCAAGCGCATCTCCGGTAACATTCGCCATCGGCAGACCAAGAGCTTTCACGCGCTGCACGTCCTGCTCGACATTCGGTTCGGGAACGCTGTGCACGCGCTCGATGAATTGAGGAAGGCTCAATGCGTGCAGTTGCACGCCGAGAGACCTGCGCAGCAGAAACGGCTCCGCGGCAAGATCGACGAATCCCGGCACGTAGGTCCCCACCACTCCGAGCTTGGTGTGCTTCAGGCGGTCGACCGTCTGTGCCATCGCAACCGCGCGCGTCAGGTCAGTGCGCGCCGCTTTGTCGTCCGGATCTCCATAGACAAATTCAAACGGATGCTTCGCCTGCCGCAGCACGGAAGCCCACAAATGCTGCCCCACCAGCCCGCACGAGCTCACCTTGCCATCGTCCTGCCGCTCCGGCGTCGCCCACAAGATGACCGGATTCGACCAGCGCTGCATAATCGTCAACGCAAGCTGCCCGTGCGCAATCGACGGCTGCAAGACCAGCAGCGCGCCGCAGCCTGCCGCTCGGATTCGGTCCAGCGTTGCGTCGGCCGAAGCATCGTCCACCACCGGCGCTTCCGCTCCCACGCACTCGAATCCAAGCTCTTTCAAGGCGTCCAGGCTGCTGCCGGTAATGAGCCGGTTCCATTCCTGATCGAAGCCGGGGCGTTTCCGTCCCGCGATCAATATTCCGAGCGGCATGTTATGCATCTCCATGGAAATCCAGTTCCGATGATATAGGCGCGTGATACGGTATCAACTCGCCCGCGAGCGGCCGAAGGTATTCGAAGAATTCCGGTTTCAATGGAATCGCGCCTTCACCAACCCATTCCGCGGGAATTTGTCTTTCGATACCTGCAGCTTCATCCAGCCCGGCGAATGTATACCTCGCTTCGCCCGCGCCCTGCAGCGGCAAGAGCGAGACCATTTGCGACGTGCGGTTCTCCAGCAATCCCCGCACGCCCGCACGCCCTACCACTTCCGCATCCTTCCGATCCTGGCAGGAAGCGTGCAGCGCGGAAGAGCGTCCCAATAATCCCGGCTTTTCGCAACGGCAGCGGATACCAAGATGCGCCGCTACTTCGTCGGCCAGATACTGCCCTACGCCTCCGGTTAGCGGCCGATTCAGCGGGTCGGCCTGGGCCGGATCCAACTTTTGATAAACCATCCGGCCATCCGCATAGCGAATTCCTTCGGAGACCACTACCACCGACCATCCGTGCGTCGCAATTGCGTCCTCCACCGCCGGGATAAAACTTTCCATCTCGAACGGCGCCTCGGGCAGATATACCAGATGGGGCGCATCTGCCTCGTCTCTCTTGCCGAGGGCGGAGGCGGCGGCAAGCCATCCCACGCTTCTGCCCATGGTCTCCAGAATCGTCATCGGCTGCGGCAGCGCTCTCAGATCCATCCCCAGGTCGCGCGTCGATTGCGCTACGTAGCGCGCCGCGCTCGCGTATCCGGGACAGCGGTCCGTACCGGCGATATCGTTATCCACCGTCTTCGGAAGGCCCAGAATTTGAACTTCGTAACCTGTTTTCCGGCAATACTGCAACAGCAATTCGGCTCCCCGCATCGTTCCGTTGCCGCCGATAAAGAGAACGTGGCCAACCCTCATGCTTTGGAGCTGTTGCACAATCCGCTCCATGTCTTCCGCGGATGGTTTGAATCGCGAAGATCCCAGCGCGGCGCCGGGACTCGTTCGCAGCGCTGCAAGTTCACTCGCCGCTAGGCGAGTCAAGTCGGCGATATCGCCTTCCGCCAAGCCCTTCGTCCCGCCGCGGGCGCCCAGTACTCGCTCAAAACTTCCCGTTGCAAGCGCTTCCTCAATCACAGCAGCAAGGGTGGCGTTCAGCACCTGTGTTGGGCCGCCGCCTTGCACCACCATGAGATTGAATCGCTGCACAGGGTTAATTACCAGCTTAATCGATTGTCATCAATTGTCGAACCGGACGCAAAAATGCCCCCGTGCGCACCTGTGCGCCGAGAACTGCGGCGAGTTCGGCCGCCTGTACCCTCAATTCGGGCACAGCAATGGACTCCAGAAGCATTCCCTGCCGTCCCGGGCCGATGTTGAACAGTACAGACGAGTATGTGCCGTCCTCGGAGCGCAAAGCACCTTTTTCATCGCTCCACATGCCGCAGCGCAGCGGTCCCGGCACGATCAGCCCCTGTTCGAACAGACTGTCCAGCAGCGGCGATCCCACGCGCGTGTAGTCCATATTCGGCCCCGTGCAGTTGATCACGCGGCTGGCGCGCCAGACGCGAGTGCTCTCCTGCTTGGTCCGGATCGTGACCGAAGCGCCGCCTGCGAAGTAATCCACCGCCAGCAGTTTTCCGCTAACTACGTTCAGCGATCCCGACGCCAATTCCTTCTCGATGCGATCCGCAACGGCAGGCGCCATGCGATGCCGCACGGTTTCCCAGCGCCGCTGCAGATGCCGCCGAAAACGGCGCTGCTCTTCGTGCGGAAGCGCCAGCCAAAGCTCGTTTGTTCGTTCTCGGAGATTGTCTACAACCGCGCGCCACGGCAAGCCGGACCGGATCGCGCGATGCACGAAACGGAGCAACTCGCGCGCGGATTGCGGTGCCTCGCCTTCGATGATGCACGCCCGGAGCGGCTGATACGGCGCGTGCCGGCGGGGAAGAAAACCGTTGCGCGACATCATCGTGACCTGCCCTCGATGCCCCCTCTCGCGCAGCAGCAAGAGCGCATCCACGGCCGTCAGTCCGCTTCCGATCAGTGTTACCGGCGCATCCGCGGCCAGCCCCGCATACGCCGCTTTATCCCAGGACGAATGAGCATAGATTCCCGCTGCCTTTACGCTTGGATCGATGCCCGGCAATTCCGCCGCCGGAAAATTGCCCGTCGCCAGCACCACCGCATTGGCTGTGAGATAACTTCCGGTAGCGAGCTTCAGTGTGGCTTTGTTGCTATCCATCCAGCAATCGAGCACGGTGCTGCGAATATGCTCAATCTCGCTCGCATGGTCCAAAAGAGACTGGACATACTGGCCAAACACTCTGCGGGGTGCGAATTCGTCGGCAGAGACGGAGTTTCCGCACCGCTTCCGAAGCCATTCGAGAAAATGGCCGGGCTTATCGGGGAACGCGCTGATCTTGCCCGCGGGTACGTTCAGCAGATGCTCCCGGCTCGGAGTGGAGTAAGCCAATCCGAGCCCTGGCTTCGGCGCCGGATCTATGAGCACCACTCGCGCCGGAACACCCCGCCGTACCAAATTCAGAGCCGTAAGCGACCCGCTCACTCCGCCCCCAACGATGGCGATTGTATGGAAATCTTTCATAACTTAACGGCCGTGCATCAGGCTATACATAAGGACGGTCATCACCACACAGCTCACCGCGACATACAGCCGGTTCCTTTCCAGGGCGAAACCGAGGATGCACAGCGCCACACGAGCAACGGGAGTGAGGATCAGGAGTAAGAGTCCAAGCTGGATAATGGCGTTCGGCTGGCCCGCGCGAACGCGCGAAGCAATTTCGCCAAAGGTTCGCAACTGCCCGGAACCGTTATAAAAGGACCCGCTGTGGAAGTGAGCGTAATCAGGTAATCCGCTATGCGCCGCCCCATGCAGATAGCCGATACCGCCGGCCAGCACAACCGCCGCGGCCAGCATCACGCCGTAGCGCAATATGTAGCCTACCCACGACTCAAGCCTGGTGTTATTCGAATCCATCAGAGTTTCCCCGCAATACTGTTCCAGATCATCTCCGCGCCCAGGGCGACAATGATCAGCGAAAATAAAAGCCGCAGCGTCGGCACGCGCGCTCGGATCAGGAGCTTCGAGCCAGCCAGCGAACCGACCAGCACGCCCAGCATGACCGGCATGGCGAGGGCGGGCACGATGTAACCGCGGCTGAGATAGATTCCCGCGCTGGCCGCGGCGGTGACACCAATCATGAAATTGCTCGTGGTGGTTGAGACCTTAAAAGGAAGCCCCATCGCCTGGTCCATCGCCACTACCTTTACCGCTCCGGAGCCGATGCCCAGCAAGCCGGAAAGCGTTCCAGCCGTGAACATCAGGCCGAATGCCGCCGGGACGCGCCGCGCGACATAGCTTTCCTCGCCGTGCTCACCTGG
>JBOGMI010000739.1:0-1439 GCA_050746645.1 Bryobacteraceae bacterium
ACGCTTCACTGTTCTATCCACACGCCGCCGGTTTCGCCGATTTGCCCGGCGGCCATAGCGAAGGCTACGACGACTCGCACAAGCAGGTGTTCAAACATTTCTACGCGAAAATCGCCGACCCCTCCGCGCCCATCGATTACCCCACGTTCGAGGATGGACTCCGCGGCATGATCCTGCTCCAGAAAGTCGCCGAGAGCGCCGAAAATCGCGCTTGGGTAGCAGTGTAAAGCATCCTGCCGCCCGGCCGGAATTCTATTGCACCCTGCCCGTCAGCACCGTAATCGAGGCCTTCGGAACGGCGTACATCGTCTCACGATTTGCCGTGACGGTAGAGACCACCGGCGGCCCGTCCGGATCGGCATATCCGTTGGCGCCGTCCGGATGCCAATGATACTGCGCGCTTCCGAAGCTCACCACGCGAACCGATCCCGTGAATCCTTGAACTCTTTCGCCTTTGGCCTTTTCAAACGCGATCGAAACTTGATGATCGTGGTTGCGATCCCGATTCACCAGCATCACGGACCACTTCCCATCGGGCCGCAAGACTGCATAAGCAGTGACCAAAACGTGCCCGGCGCTGTCCTTCACATCGCTTCTGGCGAGAAACAGCTTGTGCAGCCCGCTTCCCGGCTCTACCCAGTCTTTGTTAATCAGCTCGGCGGCAAAAAACTGCGCCGTCGGCTGCTTCACCGACCAATCGTGCGTTCCGACTTGCATACTGAACGTGCCCCAGCCATTGCAGCCGGGATGAAGCGGCAGCGGCAGGTAGTGGAAGTAGTAATATGCCGATCCGCCGCCGGTCAGAAACGAACCGAGGGAATCGGCCACCCATAAGCCGCCAAACATCGTTACAAAGCTCTTATTCAGATTCCACGACAGGTTCGTTTCCGTATCGAACATCGGCACGTTCGGAGGCAGGCCGTCTTGCCGCCACACCTGCATAATGTGCTTGATTAAATGCGGCTCTCTATATAAGTCGTCCCAAGTCGTCTGACAAGGCGCAAAGGGATAATGTTCGAACGACATGAAGGCGAGGTCGCTGAGGCGGCCATGCTCTTTCAAATAATCGAGAAACCGCCCGAACCAGGAAACCCGCCCTTCCGCGTCCGGCCATACTTTAATGTCTTCGTTGACACCCGTGAAAATAGGCCCGCCGAGCTTTAGCTTTGGATCTACTTTGTGCAGAGCCGTCGCCCACTGTAAATACAGAGCGCCGTAATCCTCCGGCAGCATATATTGGCCATCCGGCTCCTCTCCCATTTCGATGTAGGAGATCGGATAATGGCGGTTTTCCAGATACTCGATTTCCGCGGCCGAATTTTCCGGCGTGCCGTAGAGCATGGCGATGGGGATCATGGCGGGCAAGCCGCGGGTCACGCCGCTGCGGAAAAATAAATCGAACCCCGTTTGCTCGCCGGCCTTTTTGTCCAGATCGGAGG
>JBOGMI010000740.1:0-5983 GCA_050746645.1 Bryobacteraceae bacterium
TACTTTCCTGGTGTTCGCTCAGCCAGCCGAGATTGGCATACAGATCGTTCTCGTCGAAGCCGCGCCGGATGCCCAGCGCATCGCAGGCCGCATGCACTTGCGCCAAACGCACCGCCGACAGCCGCGAGCCCTGCTCCAGCACCCGCGCCGCCACCTGCCACAGCGCCAGTCGGCCGGCGAACTCACGGCCCAACGCTTGCTCGATGCCGAGCTGCCGGGCCGTTTCCACAATGGCCCATACGGCTCCGACCGAAGGTCCTTGGGACAACTCGATGCTGTCCAGCGAGCCGAGCGCCGCCAAGTTGCCCTTGAACTGGAGAGCGAGTTCGATGGCGGCGATCTCTTTGGGATCGCAATGCGTGAGGTTGGCGATGTCGCGTTTGCGCACTTGATCTCCGTCGCGGTAGGACTCGCGGAGGTAGATGGACTGGTAGGTTTTGCCGTTGGAAGAGGGCCAAGCAGCACGGGCTACATACATGTCCACATAATATGCCAACGATATCCAGAATACAAGAAAAACATGCCAGTTGCTTCCCCCTTCTGCATGTCTACATAACCGAGGCCAAAATCGATCTTAATTCCATGATTTTACGTGGCTTAGCTTAAAGGATCAGGGGTGAACATCCGTTGATAGGGACTCTTCGTCCCGGAAAAGCCGCCACAACCCCCATTCGACGTTTCGAATTTCGAGAGATGCGCCAGTGGCTCGCGCCATTCAAGACCGCTCCCTAGCGGTCGCGGCTCCCAAGCAACCTAAAACGGGGATGCTGCTAAAGCACCCTCCGCAGGTACGAGATGGAAGCCGAGGCGAGCGGCTGTTTTTCGCAGGCGTTTTTCCTGGTGTTTCCTTTGCCGTTCTTGTTGCTGCAAGAGGATAGCCGGGTCGAAAGGATTACCGGTTGTCACCAGGTGGTAAACAATACGCGCTAATTTGTGTGCCAAGGCGGTGATGGCTTCCGGTGCGCCGAGCCGGGCCCGAAATCGGCGGAAACAATCGCCTAGTGCCGATGGGCTTTTCAAGAGCGCGTTAGCCGCCATGCGGAACGCCTTGGCCAAGCGGTTCGCGTTTTTCTTGGTTTTACTCTTCGACACCTTGCCTCCGGTCACTCGCGGATTCGGACTCAGCCTCAGCCAATTGGCAAAGGCCGCTCCGCTGCGGAAGCGGCTGAGGTCCGGCCCTACTTCCGTCAGAAAGACTTGGATAAAACCGCCGTTGATTCCGTCCACCTGTGTCAAGTCGACGCCCAGCACACGGTAGCCGTTCTCGCGCAGGTTTTCCGCCTCGGGCGCGCTCAGCCCCTCCACCTTAATCGTCTTGCCGGCAGGCGGCGGCTGGTCCGCCGGATCCGCCTTGCTGTCCCAGCGGCCTAACTCCTCGCGGACTTGGGTCTGGCACTCCACGATTTGCTCCTGCACGAACCGATATAACTTTAAAGACTGGCGCAGCGTGAACAGATGTTCGGGGCGGTAATCGCCTTCCAGCGCTTTGGTAATCGTCTCGGCACTGGCTTTCACCGCCCTGTCGCGCAGTTTCGCCAGCTGGGCGAGGTCTCGCTCTCCGGCCAGGATCGCGTCCAGGATGGCCAGCCCGCTCACGCCCGTGATATCGCTCAGCACGCGATGCAATTGCAGGTTCATTTGGTCGAGCGCTTTCTGCATGAGCTGGATTTGCTGGCTGGCGGTTTGCACCAATCCTTCCCGGTGCCGCAGAATACTGCGTAGCGCACAAACCTGCTGCGCAGGCCGAAAGCTGGCATTCAACAGGCCGAGGGAATGGACTTGTTGAATCCACTGGCAATCGCTCACGTCGGTCTTGCGGCCGGGCACGTTCCGCAGATGCTCGGCGTTCACCAGACAGACGGTAAAGCCGCGCTCTTCCAGAATCTGAAAGACCGGTATCCAGTACACGCCCGTGGATTCCAGCGCCACGGTGCGCACTCCGCATTGCTCCAGCCACTCGGCTAGAGCCACCAGATCGCGCGTGAACGTGCCGAAGCACCGTACCGATTCCTGCGCCTTTTCCGGCGGCACGGCCACAAACAACTCGGTCGCTCCCACATCGATGCCGGCCGCATCCTCGCGAATGCGTAGCGGCTCCAGTTTGCCCTTCTTCTGTTTCTTGCGACGGTGGGTCGCCACCGTTCTCTTCTGTTTCTGTTTCTTCATCGCCGTCCTGTTCGCCGGACAAGACGGCCCGGGCGGCGAAGGAAAAAGCAGACTCCCAAACAGGATCGCATCCCAAGTTGGAATGCGTCACTACTGGCTTGATCGCAGCACCCGGAACCACGCTCGGTAACGGGGTCCTTAAACCACCATTGTCGCGACGGCTTATTGCTGCCGCCTTGCCCGGCTCATCCAACCTACACCCGCCGGACGGTTTCTCGCAAAGTTGCTTCCCTGTTTGACCCGGCCCTCCGGGTCTCTCGCTCGGTAAGCTATGCAGGGATGGTGAAGCGGAAGGCGGCGCCGCGGCCGTATTCGGATTCGGCCCAAATTTTGCCCCCGTAGCGATCCACTACTTTTTTGCAAATGGCCAGGCCCAGTCCGCTGCCGCCCGGCTCGGATCCGTGCAGGCGCTTGAAGGGAGCGAAGATTTCCTTGAGATATTCCGGCTCGATGCCGATCCCGTTGTCGCGCACGGAAAAAATCCAATCACGGCCGCTCCGTTCCGCCGAGACATGGATGCGCGGCGGCTGGTCCGGCCGGCCGTACTTCAGCGCATTCCCCACCAGGTTCTGGAACAGCATTGTCAGCGTAATCCTTTCCGCCGTCACGGTGGGCAAAGGATCGTGCGTAACGCTTCCGCCGGTTTCCTGTGTGGGGAGGGCCAGCACACTGAGCGCCTCCTCCAGAACCTCGTTACAGTCGGTCGGAACCGGCTCGCGTTCCGTTTCTTTATTCAGCGACCAATAATCGCGCAGATCGCGCAGCAAGGTTTCCATTCGCTGCGCACCCTCAACGGCAAAGGCGATGTAACTCTCGGCACGCTCGTCGATTTTGCCTTTATACCTTCTGGCGAGCAGTTGCGTGTAGCTGGTCACCATGCGCAGGGGCTGCTGCAGGTCGTGCGAAGCGGCGTATACGAAGTGCTGGAGGTCCTGATTGAGACTCCGGAGCTGGTCTTCCGAGCGTTTGCGCTCGGTAATGTCCACCAGCATGTTGATACCGCCGCTGAGGCGGCCATCGGCATCGTGCAGCGGCGTGGGATAAGGCTCGAACCAGATGCGCTTGCCGTCCGGGCGCTCGGCGATGGCTTCCATGCCGTGGGCAGCCCGGTCCTCTTTGAGCGCGATGGCCATAGGGCATTCCTCGTGCGGCATCGGTGTGCCGTCGGGATGGTAGAGCTGGCAGGTCACACACCACCGATCCGTGCCCAGCTCCGGCACGCGGCCGGAGAGTTCGACAGCGGCCGGGTTGAAGTGCGTGAGGCGGCCTTCGGCATCGGTGGTGTAAATGGCGACCGGGAGCGCGTCGATCATCTGGCGGAAGCGGCGCTCGCTTTCCCGCGATTCCCGGTTGAGCTTTTCCACCATTTGGCGGGAGAGGACCGCATCTTCCATCAGGTTGAGGGCGGCGCGGCGCGAATCCTGAAGGTGTACGGCCTGATACGCCGCCGAGGCGAACCGGCCCAGGCTCTCCATTTGCCGCAGGTCCTCGGCGTCAAACTGGCGGCGGTGGTCGTGGGCCATGGCCCAGATGGTGCCGACCGCTTTCCCGTGGACATAAAAGGGAAGGAGCAAGGCCTCTTCGGCGGCCGGCGCGGCCTCCAGCAAATAGGGATAGCGCCGTTCGAAGCGCTTGAACAGGAGCGGAGCATTGCGATCGAGCACGTCGCCGCAGGGGCCGAAATCGCGCTGCGTGCCGCCGCCGATGTGGGGTTTCCATGCCCCGGCAATGGCCGGCCAATAGAATCGCGTGCCATCTTGCGTTAGCAGGCTGAGACCGGCGGAGTGGACTTGGAAAATCTCCAGAATCGTGTCGGCCAATTTCTGCAGAATGGTTTCCGGCGATTCGGCGAGCGCCTGAGCCAACGCTACAAGCGCGCGGTTTTCGGTCGCATAATCCGGCGGGCGCGAGGGGCGGCGCTGCAATTCCTCGGTACACAGAATGGCTTCCAGCGGAACGAAATTATCGGTCTGAAGTGCGGTTGCTGATTGCATGATTTAGGTCCGCTCCGTTCGAACCAGAAAACTGACGACTGGGCGCTTACCCTTCCGGCTCGGTTGCGACGTGGAACCTTTCCGGTTCGCCGTGGCGGCGGCACAGTTCATTAATCTCCCTCTTTAACTCAATCATACGCGTTTCGCGCCCCACCGCGGCCCGATTGAAACGGGTTAACTCCTCCGTGTCGCGATGGCGCTCGGTGATGTCCTCGATGGCCAGAAGAATCAACTCCGGCCCGCCCTCCTGCTGCCGGACCTGATGCGCGCTGAGCAGCATGATTTTCCGTCCGATGTGCGGGAAATAGTGTTCGACCTGGAAATCCTCCAGCACTTGCTTTTGAGGAAGCAGCTCAGTCAGCGCCTTCCGCAACTCCGGGATTTCCCACTGCCCATTGCCGAGTTCGTAAAGAGTGCGCCCCTCGGTTTCCACCGCGGCGACGCCGAACTTCTCATAAAACAATCGATTTACCGATTGCACGCGCACATCGGCGTCCAGCACCAGCAGCGGTTTGGGCGCGTTTTGGAAAATTCCCTCGGCGTAGTTCTTCGCATCGAGCGCCGCCTTTTCGGCCTGCTTGAGATCCGTCACGTCAATGAAGGTGACGACCACGCCCTCCACGACGTTATGCACCGTGCGATAAGGCAAGATGCGCATCTGGTAATGCAGACCGCTGTCTGCGGTCAGTTGGCGCCGGCACGGGGCTAACGTCCGCAGCACTTCCTTTATCTCCTGTTCGAGGTTCGCGTCATTGAAGCGTGCCGCCAGATCGGTGATGGGCCGGCCGGCATCGGCGCCGATCAGCCGGAACATGCCGGTCGCGGCGGGCGTGAAGCTCTTGATGCGCAAATTGGCGTCCAGAAAAACCGTGGCGATCTGCGTGCTTTCGAGCAGATTCTGCAGATCGCTGTTGGCCTTGTCGAGCTCGGCAACTTTGCGATTCAGCTCGATGTTGACGGTCTCGAGTTCTTCGTTGGACGATTGGAGCTCCTCTTTCGAGGTCTCCAGCTCTTCGTTAGTGGACTGGTACTCTTCGTTGGCGGATTTCAGCTCCTCGTTGGAGGTCTCCAGCTCTTCGAAAGCAGCCTGCGCATGCTCCTGCGCGGCGCTCAGCTCGTTTTCGAGATGGCGGATTATTTCTTCGTCGGAACCGCTTTCGGGCGCTCGCATCTCCGACTGCGCGTGTGCGGCATTGACGGATTCCTCGAACACGATCATGTACAGGTTCGCGGGCTGGAAATCGAGTAGCGGCTCGACCACGATATCGACCGCGCTCATGCCGCCGTTGGTTTGCACCAAAATCTGCTTCTGCACCGCGCGATCGTGCGCCGTCGCCGCTTTGTGCAGCGCCGTGCGCAAGGGAATGCGCAAACCTTCGCGCGCCATATTGAACACGTTGACGTCGGGGCCTCCGGCCGGCTGTTCCAGATAGCGGCCGGTCCGGCCCGAAAAGAAAACCGCATCTCCGTTTTCCTGAACCGCGACGCAGGCGGGGCGGTAGCGCTGCAAGATGATGCGTTCGAGATGCTTGCCGAGGTTGCGCTCTTCCGTTTCGGGCGGCTTCGCTTCCACGTGCCGGGGGCGGCCCATAACCGCGAGGGGGAACTGAACCGCCTGGCGGGCCACAGTGTCCTTTTTCCGGAAAATGCGGTATTTTTTGTCCACCGTTGCGAACAGCTCCCGGCGGCCGGCGATGGCCTCGGAAGGGCCGAGGAACAGGTAGCCGCCGCTGCGTAGCGCGTAATGGAAGATGGGCACTGTTTTGCGCTGCAGATCCGGCCCCAGGTAAATCATTACGTTGCGGCAGGCGATCAGGTCCAGC
>JBOGMI010000741.1:0-2249 GCA_050746645.1 Bryobacteraceae bacterium
CCGCGCACATCGCGGTGGGGAAATACGACGACCAAGGCAAGGCCGACTATGCAGGTGCGTTGAAGGCCTTCGCCGTGGCGCTCAAGCCCAATGACGCCGGCGCGTTGACCGCGCAAGGTTATGTGCAGCGTCGGGTGGGAAACGTGGCGGCCGCGCTGCTTTCACTGGAGCAGGCCTTCGCGCTCGATCCGCGCGACAGCTCGCTCGCTGTCATCCTGGCCCAAACCTACTTGATGGCCGGCCGCTACCCCGACGCCGAGGCGGCCTTGCAACGTGCGTTGGCGATCGACCCACATAATCTCCAAGCCAAGTTGTATTACGCCCAAGCCCTCATATGGGGCAGCGGCGATGTAGCGGGCGCGCTGGCTGCGGCCCAAGGCGATGTGCCTGCCCTGAAACTCATGCGTGTATGGTTGCTGACCCTTCAGCGCAAATATTCAGATGCGCTGGCGTTGCTCGACAGTGTGCCGGACACGCCGGACAACTTTTCCGCCCAAAGTGGTTCCAAGGCACTGCAGCAGGCTGACCTCTACCGCTTCATGCACGATCCGGCCAAGGCGCGGCCGTTGTACCGGCAAGCGCTGGCAGCGGCGCAGAAGGAACTTCCGCGCCAGCAAGGCATTCTTCAGGCTTACGTGTGGCAAAACATTGCTGATGCAGAACTGGGGTTGGGCCAGACGCAAAAGGGTTTGCAGGCCATTGCCCAATCACTGGTCGTTGTCGACCAGAGTGGCGACCGCGTGTACGGCAACATGTTGATGGCGGACGCATCGGGCCTGTATGGCCAGGCCGGTCGTGCCGATCTTGCGGTACCGCTGCTGGACAAGGCTTTGGCGATGTACCCGGGCTCGCGGCCGGTTTCGGGTTTGTGGCTTTGGCTTGCTCCTCAAATGGATCCGATCCGTCATGACCCGCGCTTTCAGGCGCTGCAAAAGCAATACGCCAAGTACAAGCCCGCTGTTACCTACGACGCCGCGCCTGCTTCGTAGGAATGTGCCGGTGCACGGTGCCGGTTTTGCGCACGCCGGCGTGCCGTCCTCCCTAGCAGGCTGTTGAAAAACGCATAGCCTTCGTCATCCGACGCCAGAGCTGGGCACTTACGGCATCAGCGGCGAGGGGATTTTGTTCGTTCGCTGCGGTATTCGGCGCCATGTGACAGCGCGCTGCCCCCGGTTCGACCCCTCATGTGACCTCTCCAACCAGCAAGTTGCGCATGCGGATCAAATTCCACCCCATCATTCCCATCTGGAACAACGCTCCGACTTGCGCCTTGCCGCGCTGTTTGACCTGCCGGAGTTGGGCCATCAACTTCATCCATCCAAACGGCTCTTCCACCCGTTTGCGCTTGCGCTGGCTGACGGCGTAGCCGGCATGTCGCCGGGTGCGCGCATCGATGGCGCTGCGCTTGTCCTTGGCTGCCACGTGCGCCGTGATACGCAAGCGTCGGCAACCTTCCACAAATGAAGTAACGTCGTAGCCCTTGTCCGCACCGACGGTCTTGCGCCGCTTGCCGGGCAACGAAGCGAGCAGTTCGAGCGCCGTGTCCCGTTCGCCCGTGCCGGTGGCGTGGCTGACCTGTGCCCGCACCACCAACCCGTTACGATTCTCGACCACGGTGTGGCCCTGATAGCACAACACCGCCGCCGTGTTCGACGATTTGCGATACAACCGTGCTTCCGGATCGGTGGTGGAGATGTGCGTGTCGTTCTTGCGCGCCTCGCCATGGAAGTCGCGTTCCTGGTTGCGGCCGATGCCACCTGAATCGCCATCCTTCGGCTGGAAACTCTTGTGCGAGGCCCACGCCTGGATCAGCGTGCCATCCACGCTGAAGTGATCCTGCGACAGTAGCCCGCGCTGGCCTGCCATCCGCACCACCTCGGCAAACAGTTCCGGCACCACATCGTGTTCCAGCAGCCGGTCGCGATTCTTGCGGAAGGTCGAATGGTTCCACACCGCATCGTCACTGCTCAACCCCACACACCAGCGGAACAGCAGGTTGTAGTGCGTCTGCTCCACCAGCTGCCGCTCACTGCGGATGCCGTACAGCACCTGCAGCAGCAACGCCCGCAACAACCGCTCCGGTGCAATCGACTCCCGGCCGCCCTCGGCGTAGGCCGCGTCGAACAAGTACGAGATGCGCTTCAATGCGGTGTTGAACAACTCCCGCAACGGCCGGATCGGATGATCCGCTGGAACGAAACTCTCCAACTGCACTGTCGTGAACAGCGATTCCTGCATCACATCCGCAC
>JBOGMI010000742.1:0-2161 GCA_050746645.1 Bryobacteraceae bacterium
TTGCCCGATAAAGAGGCGGAAAGCTATGCTGAAAGTAAGTAAATCATGCCGCGACGCCTCACGATAGCGAGCCGGCCCGATTCCACAGCGAGCCTGGCGGAACGCGCCTACCAGTTGATACGCGATCAGATTCTGCGCGGACAGTATCCGCTCGGCGCCGCTCTGTCCAGGCGCAGGCTGGCGGAAGAGTTTCGTATGAGTTTCGTGCCGATTTCCGAGGCCTTGCAGCGTCTGGAGATGGATGGACTGGTGGAGAGCAAACCTCGCGTGGGCACCCGAGTCCGGATTCCGACACGGGAAGACATTCTCGAGCGCTACGGTCTGCGGGAGGCTTTAGAAACTCAATCGGCACGGCTTTTTGCTGAACATGCAGACGACGGCTGCAAGCAGGAACTGCTTCGCATGGCCGATCACCTGGACCAGTTATATGCATCCAGCCCTGGTGCGGACGATGATTTTCTATACTCGGTCCACACCTACCACATGCGCTTCCATCTGCGCATCGCCGAAATCGGCGGCAATTCTCTGCTGAGAAGAGCAATCGAGCGCGAGCAAGTGCTGGTCTTTAACTGGCTGTTCGATACAGCCTCCCGCCAGCGGAAAATGCCACTGCATTTCCATTCGGAACTCGCGGCGGCGCTGGTCGGGTCTGGTGTGGAAGCCGCTGAACAGGCGATGCGGGCCCATATCCGGTATCGTATTGATCAGGTCCTTGAGGCGATGCGCCCGGTCGAGATCGGAAATGGCTGGCGGATGCCGCGAAAAGCCGACTCCCGCGGCGCTACGGGAAATTCCCGATACTCAAGCTGAGATCTCGGAAGCAATTTCCTTTAATTGGGCTAAGCTCTTGCCAGGGTAAACGATCTTCTCCTGGAATTCCCATCCGCGGCGCTTGTCGATCCAGGCGCGGCTGCGTTCAATGTAATGGCGAAGCTCCTCTAGCCCGTATTGGTGGGCTAACTCCCGAGCGCTTACCCCTGGCCGTTTCGCCTTCAATACGAACCACTGCTCCGAGTGCAGCCACTCCTCCTGCATCACGTCTTGCGGATGCTCCTTCAACAACTTGTTTCGCTTCGCAAGGTTGAAGTTTTCATGATAAATGCCTCGGTCCAGATCCAAGGTAATCCTGCTAATATTAACTTCGCTCCCTCGTCCGTGGAGGAGGCGCTCTCCTGTGATGTCGTACACAGCGCAATCCGGCTGCTCGGTGCAACTAAGAACGTAATAATGATAACTAGCTGCGTAAGCTTGCAGCGGAATACCGCCAGAATAAGCGCTGGGCCAGATCACGACTTCGGCCCCTTTATCGGACAGGCGCCTCCAGACCTCGGAAAAATTGATGTCATAGCAGGTCGCAAAGCCGATATGGCCAAAATCTGCTTTGTAGACCCCGGCCGCCTCACCAGGGGTCACAGACGGGTGCGCATCGAACGGGGCGACATCGAACTCGTTCCAATAGGGAAAGATTTTGTTGTAGAGGGAAACGACCTTGCCGGAACGGTCGAGAAGCACGATGGTATTGAACCGTCGCTCGCCATCCCGTCTGTCAATCGGAACGGCGAGATAGGTCTTGTGCTTCTTCGCCAAAGCAGACATGGCTGTTACGGTCGGCCCATGCAGGGGCTCTTGGCTGGTCTTGTTATGCCCCCGGCAAAGCTCCGGCAGGACAATGACATCCGCACCTTTCGCTCCTTCCCGGTCTACATGCTCCACGATTTCGTTTAATGGGAGGATCCTGCTGTACCCGATGCTCACCATGCGAACCGGACGCCCGACCTTTGGTTCCGATTCGCTGCCTGTCAGCCCGTTTCCTTCCACCCCGGCTCTTAGCGGCATAACACCTCCGGCAGCCAACGGTAGCATCCCCATTCCGATGTTTCTAAGGAATTTACGTCTTTCCATGGATCTCTCCGGTTCACAGTGGGTACTGATCTATCAGATATGATAGCGGGCGGCCGGGACGATTGCAAGACTTGATTTTGGAAATCTGGCATTCCAGTCGGCAGAGGCGTACGCCGCGGCCCGATTTGTCAAACTTCGCCTTGCTGCATCTGATAGATCAGTCATAGAGTAGTAGAAGTTCGCGGAACAGAAAGCAGATGAACAGACGCACATTTCTGAACTCGGCCGTTGGGCTCGGGACCCTGGTCGAAATGTACAG
>JBOGMI010000743.1:0-7234 GCA_050746645.1 Bryobacteraceae bacterium
TCGTCGAGGCCACGGCGAAGGAGGTTACGTTTAAGAGCGAGATGGCGGGGAAAGTCACAGCGAAATGGGACAAAATCAAGGAGTTGCGCTACGGGGAGCCTGCGGCCGTGGTGAAGAAAGGGGTCAAGCTGCGCTGGGGTGAGCCGTTTCCGAATGTGCCGCAGGGCACAGTTACGGCCGCCAACGGCCAGGTGCAGGTTCGGCCCGCGCCTTCGGCCCCGCCGATTTCGGTTCCGGTGAGCAATCTGCAGAATCTGGTCACGACCGAGGAATTCGAGCGCGCGATGCACGAGCATCCCAGCTTTTTCTCGGATTGGAAGGGAGCGGCCACCGCGGGCGCATCGCTCGTGGTGGCAACGCAAAACGAGCGCACCTATACCAGCAACATTTCCCTGGTGCGGGCCATGCCCACCGAGGGCTGGCTGAACCCCATCCGGCGGACGAAGGTTACGTTTAACTCGGCCTACGGGATCCTGACTCAGCCCGGCCAGCTTTCGGTCGAGACCTCGATCCTGCACGGCGAGGCGCAGCACGACGAATATTTCTCGCCCAGCATGTTCGGATTTGGCGATGCCGCTTTCGATCACAACTTCGCCCAGGGCCTCGACCTGCAGCAGACCTACGGCGGCGGCGTGGGCTGGACCGCTATTAAGAGCGACTCGGAGGAACTGGATGTCAAAGGCGCGATGACGTACATGCGGCAGCAATTCCAGACCGCGCAAGCGAATCAAAACCTGATCGGCTCCACGTTTTCGGAATCCTTTAGCGGGAAGTTCATACACGGGCTTACGTTGCAGCAGGACGTTGCGTTCTTGCCCGCTTGGAATAACACCAACGCGTACTCGGCGGTGGCGAATCTTGCCGTGACGCTTCCGTTCTATAAGAGGTTTGGGATTACGGTAGGGATTCTGGACAATTTTCTGAACAACCCGCCGCCGGGGTTCAGGAAGAACTCGTTTACGTTTACGACGGGGGCAACGTATACAATTGGGCCGGTGACGCAGTAGGGGGGACAGGCGACTCTGTCCCAAGCGGTTTTTGCGCATGGACAGAGATGCCTGTCCCCGGTTTGCCCAACTCGGATTCAGCAAGAGCCGAAACGCGGGCGGGTGGCCGGAGTCTCATCTGCGGAGGAAAGGGAAGAACGGCGGCTATGGCGAAGAATATAGCGGTCTTTGGTATCTATCCGAGCCGGGAGAACGCGGAGAACGCGGTGGACCGGCTGGTGGCGGCTGGGTTCCGGCACGAAGACGTCTCCGTGCTGCTGCAGGACAACGTCGGCACCAAGGATTTCGCGCACGAGAAGCACACGAAAGTGCCGGAAGGCACCACCCTCGGCGTGATCGCGGGCGGAATACTCGGAGGGACCATTGGCGGGCTGATTGGGGTAGGGATCATCGCGATTCCCGGGTTCGCGCCGCTGATTGCGGCAGGGCCGGTGATCGGTGCGCTGACCGGCGTCGGCTCCGGCGGGTTTGTCGGCGGAGTCGTAGGCGCGCTGACCAACATGGGGGTGCCGGAATACGAAGCCAAGCGCTACTCAGGCCGTATCAAGAAAGGCGGTATTCTGCTTTCGGTCCATTGCGACGATGAGCCGTGGAAGCAGAAGGCAAGAGCGGTTTTGAAGGAAACCGGAGCCGAACACATCGCCGCGGCGGAGGAGGCGCATGCCGACTTCGCGAAATCGGATAAGCCGATGAGCCGTGGAGCGGGAACCGCTACGTAGTGGGACAGGCAATCGTTTTTTGTCGCCTGTCGGATGGTCTGCCCCACCCTGTGCTACACGGAGATGCTGAAGAGAGCTAAGCCACAGGCAAAGAGGAGAATTGCGATCGCCAGTGCGGGCCGCGCGCCAGAGGAAGGTTTGGCGAATTCCCTCCAGGCTGTCAGGCCCCAAAGCACGGCGAGGAAGACGGAAGCGACCGGGATCGCCGTGAGCAGCGCGGGATCGGCTCCGGCACTGCGCGGCGCCGAGCGGGCAAGCAGCGCACACAGCAAGCCGAGCACCAGCAACGCGCCGCTCGCGAAACCGAGGAAATGCTGGCCGGGGGTGCCGCGAAAGTAAGCCTTGAACCCGATCGGACCGCCTTCAATGGAGATGTTCACGAAGTAAAAATTGAAGAAGATGGTCGAGACGATGATCCCGATCGCGAACATCAGAATCGCCGCGTAACCGCCAAGTCCAAATTCGCCACCCATGCCTCGCTGCGCCAGGGGAGGAACCAAACCCATGAGAATGCCGCCGAGCACGCCGGTCAGGATACCCTTACTGGTTCGTCTGGTCTTCAAGGGCTGGGGCTTGCGCTTTGAATCGGGCTTGGGGCCGGGTTTCGCCGCCAGCCGGGCACGTAACCGGGCGACCGCCCGCAACCGCGCAGCCGCGCTGCTCACGATGGCACAGGCCAGCAGCACAATGATTGCAGCAACCAGCAAAAAGAAATTCCCCGCATGGAAGTTCCAGAAAGAAGAAACCAACAGCGCCACGCCGATGCTCAAGGGAAACGCCACCGCCATACCAGTGAGCGATACGGAGGCCAGCAGCAGCATATTTCCCAAATTGAAAAGGAAGCCTGCCGCTACCAGCATGGCTTGCGCGGTGCGCCCGGCGACCATCATGCGATCGCTGAAGGAAAGATCGGCGCCTAACGTGCCCAACGTGTACGCAGCCACGACCGCCAGTAGAATGGCGCCCACACCGAAGTCGTAATAGAACAACTCGAAGCGCCAGGCTTTCCCCGTCCGCTTGAAAAGCGCCGCCCACGATCCCAGGCACACGAAGGAGGCGATCAATAACAGGATCGCGGCCGTAAATGAATGGGGAAGGATCACCGCGTGATCGGATGGGCTCCTTTTAAGTCACGCTATCACTGCCCGGCCGCACCGCCATCGGCCGGGGTTCTCATGGAGATCAGGGTTGTCGGCACAGTCGTGGGCTGAGGGCCAAAATAGTGTTCCGCTTCGAGGTAATGGTAAACCCTTCCGCCGATCCCCGACGCGATGGGCCCGCTGACACCGTAGCCGCCGGTCAATAACACCACGACCACCAGTTTCTTGTTTCCCACCCCGGTGAAAGAACCGAACCAGCCGAGATGCACTCCGCGGTTCGTGCTATCGGTGCAGGTGCCGGTTTTTCCGAAAATCGGCTGGCTGGGGTTATAAACGGCACGCCGCGCGGTGCCGTATTCGACCGCACCCATCAGGCCGGGCTTAATTTCGGGAATCAGGTCGGCAATGTCGAGTTGGCGCTTGATGCGAGGGATAAACTTCTCCACTTCTTCCTCGGTTTGCGGGTATTGCAGGTAATACAAGGTACCGCCGTTGGCGATCGCGCTCACGACACTGGCCAGTTGCAGCGGCGTCCAGCGGATTCCGGTGCCAAAGCTGGTCATTCTGCCCACACCGGCGCGGGGCGGCTCGTTGGCCACTGAACCGGGACTCTCGCCGGGAATATCGAAGCCGGCTCTCTGACCCAGGCCAAACCGTTTGGCGTATTCCACTACGCGCGCGAAACCCAGTTTCTCGCCCAGCCGGGCAAAATAGAAATTGTTCGAATGCGCCAGCGCCTCGGTCATGTCAATGTAAGAGCGGCGGCCGATGCGCACTTGCGCGAGCGGGTTGACGATGCCTTCGCTCAAAGCCGCGAGCGAGATGACTAGCTTCACCGTCGAACACGGTTCATAGGCGCCCGTCAGCGCCAGTTTTTGATTCACGATACTCAGGATGCGGCCCGTTTCGGGATTGACAGCCACGATGGCGCCGTTATGCCGGCCTAAGGCCTCGACCGCCGCCTTCCGGACCTCGAGGTCTTCGCCCTCGGTCCGATCGCCGAGCGTCGAATCGGCATAAGTCGGGGTATCCCAGGGGCTTCTTCGATAACGGCGATGACGCCAATGGCGGCGATGCCGGACGGTATGAATCACCCCGGCCCGCGTCGTCGTATGGATCACACGCCTATGGCGCCGGCGCCTATGGGCGACGATGTGCCGCCTGCGCCGCGTCCGTCGCCGCTTCACTTTGTGCTTTTTCGCGGGAACCGTCTTCCCAACGTCGGACGTAGAGATACTCGTCGGAGCGCCCATCAAAACAGAGGCGCAAAAAAAACTAAGGCAAACTGCCAGCCCGGCCAGACGCGCCAGGCTTCTCATCGGGCAATCTCTCTTGCCAAGGTTCACATCTCCCATCAAACCGCTCAGGCAACAAACGGCGTGCTCTTCTATCGTAAGTAGTTCTTATAACTCAGTCAATCGGAAAGATTGAAAAGAGTTAAAGAGTTTAAGTTTATTGCGCCGTCCAGCCGCCATCAATCGTAACGACCGACCCATTCATAAAATCGGCAGCCGGCGAGGAGATATATAGGGCTAATTGAGCAATTTCTTCCGGCCGGCCCAAGCGTCCCATCGGCTGCCGTTGATTTAGTTGCTGGCGGACCTTATCCTTCTCATGCCGGTGGTATTTCTCGAGATAGCCCTCGACAAAGGGCGTGTCTACGGTGCCGGGCGCGATGCAGTTAACTCGAATTTGGGTGGGATATTCGGCCGCAAGCTGCCGCGTCATGGCGGTCACGGCTCCTTTGGTCGCGCAGTAGGCGAACCGGCGGCTAATGCCGACCAGACCGGCGACCGATCCCATATTTAAGACCGATCCGCGGACTTGCTTCAGCAGGGGCAGCGCGGCCTTGGTCATCAAAAAAGTTCCATTCACGTTGACCCGGAAGAGGCGGTCGAAATCGGCAAGAGCGGTCTCCTCGATCGATCCCACCAGGCCGATTCCGGCGCAGTTCACCAGAACATTGAGCTTTTGGATGGACTGGAACAGCCGCGCCACCTCGTCTTCGCGCGTGATGTCGCAGATCTGCATCGAACAATCGGGGACTTCCGCGGCAACGCGTTGTGCACGGGCCTGGTCGAGATCGACAAGAATGGTTTGAGCGCCTGCCTGGGAGAACAGGCGCACGATGGCTTCGCCGATGCCGCTGGCGCCGCCGGTAACTAATGCGATTTGATGATCCAGCCGGAACGATTCGAACATTTCCCGGCCATTGTATCGAGCCGGTGATTTCCCGACTGCTTGTGGACCCCGCCTTTTAGCCTGCCCTGCCGCCGTGGGGCAGGCTTTCAGCCTGCGGCGGCCTTTCAGGCCGCCTGTCACGGTCACGTGCCACACCGCGAAAAGCGCTTTCGGTTTCGTTGCGGCTCCGCTACTTTTGTGGGGCAGCTTGGCAAGCTGCGGCCGATTGGCAATCGGCCTCCCATGGTTGTTATATGCTTACCCAAAAGCATTACCACCGCACCAGGAGGCGGCTCATTGGCTTCTATCAGAATCGGCATCAACATGGCCGGCGCCATTTCCGCGGGCGCCTACACCGCGGGAGTTCTGGACTTTCTCACCGAGGCTCTCGATTCCTGGGAACAAGCCCGGCTTCGCGGAGAGGCAGTACCGTTGCACGATGTCTCTCTTGAGGTGCTCTCGGGCGCTTCCGCGGGCGGCATGTGCGCTGCCATCGCGTCGCTCATGCTGCATGAAGACTTCGAGCACATTCACGATACAAGCAGGACCAGCACCACGAATCGCCTGTACGAGAGTTGGGTCAACCAAATCGATATCAAAGCGTTGCTTCAGTCCAACGACCTGCGCAATCGCACGGAAATCACGTCGCTGCTCGACTCCAATATCGTTAACAAGATAGCCGCTTCTGCGCTGACTCCCGGGTCTGAGCCGCCGAAACATCGAGCCTACGTCTCTCCCGATCTGGCGCTCTATCTTTCGCTGACCAACCTGCGCGGCACGCCCTACTCGCTGAATGGCCAGGCGCCCGGCTCCGTCGAGGAGACGACGTTCTTCTTCGGCGACCGCATTCGATTTCAAGTCCAGTCCGGCACATCCGTCATGCCGGTTCCGCCCAACGCGCGCGTCCTGGACGTAACCAATAAGCACGATGGGTGGGCCGCTCTGCAGACCGCCGCCATGGCCACCGGCGCCTTTCCCATTTTTCTTATGCCGCGGATGTTAGAGCGAAGGCTTTCCGAATACACGCCTCCCATGTGGGAGTCGGTGACGGCGGCGGCCACCGGAAACCCGCCGCCGGTCAGTCCGGACTTCCCCCCAGGCACGCCGGATCCGTTGCAAACTCTGAACGTGGACGGCGGGCTGACAAACAACGATCCGTTCATGTACGCTCACGACTATCTGGCGAAACTGGACCCTCCGCTGCCCACGAGCACCATAACGGTGCCGGCAGAGGAAGTGGACCGCACGGTCATTACCGTCGCTCCGTTTCCAACAACCAAGGCTTTCAATCTTCATTACAATCCGGTCAAGGCGGCGGGCGTGTTCTCGGTCTTGGGAAAGCTGATTTCTGTCCTTCTCTCGCAATCTCGTTTTTTCGGGGAATCTCTGGCCTACGTCATGAATGGAACAACGTTTGACCAGTTCGTGATCGCTCCTTCGGACCCGGAGCTTGTCCACGAGTACCAGGGCAGCCCGCCCGAATCCCGGCCTCCGGCGCTTCAGTGTGCAACGCTCGGAGCCTTCGGCGGATTCTTCGATCGCGGCTTCCGCGCGCACGATTACGCCCTGGGGCGCAGGAATTGCCAAAAATTCCTGCGCGACTCCTTCATCCTGCCGGACAACAATGTCGTCATCGAGGAGGGCCTGCAAAAAGCCGTCGCGGACAAAGACGTGATCCTGCAAAAGTTCGGCCGTCCGGCGCCTCTTGCTTATATTCAGTCAGCCGAAGAACCGGCCTTCGTCCAGACAATCGATCGCCCAGGCCCAAGAACCTGGCTCCCGATCGTCCCGCTGTGCGATGCCGCCGCCGAACCGATTGGGCCGATCCCCCGAGCAAAGATCACCGGCAAAATGCTCGATGAAATCATGAAGCTGATCATGACCAGGTTCAAAGGCGTCATTGCGATTCTGCTCTCAAATATTCGTTCGAAGCCGCTGCGCATCTTCCTGCGCTTCGGCCAGCCGGCCATCCGATTTCTAGCCCGTTCGCCTCTCCGCGACGCACTCGTGCGCGGTTTCGGCGATTCGTATCAGCCGTGAAGAGGTAAGAATACCGTCGATTTTCTAAAATGAAACAGGTAATGTATCGGCAGGAGATGCCGGCCGGCGCCAGGTGAAATCAATGTGGGACAAATCGAAAAAATCGGGATCTGACACCCCGGCGGCAACACCTGCGGAAATCCCCATGACCGGCGTGACCGAATCGCCTGCCCCAGTCCATTCGAAA
>JBOGMI010000744.1:0-3321 GCA_050746645.1 Bryobacteraceae bacterium
GCACCGCGTAGTCGATGCGCATCTTATCCCATGGCTGCCCAACTTGCGCGAGGAAAGTCTCAATCGTCGCGCTGAACAGGAGCCAATTGCTGAAGCCGGGCCGGATGACGCGCGTGGAGCGAAGTGCATCGACCAAGTGCGATTTCGTTTTCGCGTCGAGCTTTTCCCAAAGCTCGGACGGCGCGCGTAGGACTGCCAGCGCCAGAAACGCGGCATCGACGACCGGTTGCGAACCATGGCTGAAGTTCATGTAGTCGGGAGAAGCCGGATCGACGCCCGCGGCGATGGCTTCGCGTGCGAGGTGCGCATAATGGCCGCGCTCGCTCTCTGCGCCGGATTCGAGCCACGGGGCCATGCCCGAAAGCAGCCGCCCGAGCGCTTCCAGATAGGTGAATTGCTTGCGCTCGGCCGCGTTGCCGTGCGGCGCTTCCACCGGCATGGTGGCTTTCAATTTGCGCCGGCTGAGCGCGGTCAGCACCGGATCGGCGATGCGGGAAAGGGTGGCGATCCAGTAGGCGCGGTCGGATTGCGTGGCTGCGGCCGCGGCGGGCGCGGCAGGCAGCGCTGTGGCAGCAGCCGCCGCTTTCAGAAAGAGTCTTCGGGAGTGTTCCAAGTTGCTTGTTACATTAAACCGCGAGAGCTTCGTGGCGACGATCTTTTTTGTCGGCTGCGTTTGCGGGTGAAGCCAGCAGGCACAGACAACGATGGTCTGCCCCACCAGCGCTATTCCACCCGCAGCGCTTTCATCGGCTCGATCGAAGCGGCGCGGCGGGCAGGCCGGAGAGCGGCAAAAAACGCGCACAGCGCCAGCGAGATGGCCGCAATTGCGAGCGCTACCGGGTCCCAGTCCGCTACTCCGTAAAGCTGGGAAGAGATCAAGCGGCCCGCGCCGATGGCGAGCGGAATGCCAAGCAGCAGGCCGAAGGCCGCGCGTTTCGCGAGGTAGGGTACAAATTTGACCGCTTTCTCGATCTGATCTTCTTGCAATATTGGCTGACGCCGCGCCGCCGTTGAAACCTGGTGGAGTAAGCGCATATGATTTGCTCACCCGAGCCGGTTGACACGGATCAATTGATTTGTCATTTCGGGCATACCGGCAATCGCTGCATTGATTCGCTGCGCCTGCCCGCGGAAATCCGGATCGAATGTGCAAACAATGATTCCGGAGTGATTCTTTGTCCGATTGCGATGAAGTTGAAGAAAATGCCGGCGGTTATGCGATAAGAGGATGCGGTCATTTGCGGTCGCAAAGGCCAGGACGTATTCATCCGGCACGGCTGCATTTGCATTCCCCGCATCGAGCGAAGCCAGCACATCGTGGCCCAGCCGCCGAAGTTCTGTCACAACCTGAAGCGCAATGTTCTCGTTCGTATAGAACCGGGCCACTAAGCGGTCTCGTTCTCTCGAATCTGGCGCTTGATTTCCGCGGCATGGGAACGGGCATATGCCCAGGCGTTTACCAAGTCTTCCGCACGCAAAGATGGATACGCCGCCAGCAACTCCTGCTCGCTGGCGCCGAGCCGCCGTGCCTGCTCCAGGAGCCAAACCGGAATCCGCGTCCGAACGATACATGGCTCGCCGCCGCACACATCTGGCCGAGAGTCGACGCCGGGAAACGCGTCACTCATGTCCTGGACCACCCACTTGAGGATCTGTGCCTTTTCGCCGGGAGAAAATGAAGGCAGCACTTTCTCAAAATCGCTCAGACTGGCCATGGCTGTACTTATATTGTCGCCCAGAACACTACGATTAGTCATTAGGCGTTGCTCCGGATTTGTCGCCGCGGCATTGATATAACACTACACATGAACATTCGTTTCGTGGAAGCCGCATGCCTTGCCATTGCATGCAGCGGTTTGCTTATGGCTCAGGAGGCTTGGCGGCAGCATGATATGACACGGCCGAACCCGTCGGTCGTCACGCCCGCCGCAAAACCGGGCGGCGCGCCATCGGATGCCATTGTGCTGTTCGACGGCAAGAATATGGATGCGTGGGAGGGCCGTAACGGCGGGCCTGCCGAGTGGACCGTGAAGGATGGGTATTTCCAGGTGAAGCCGGGCACGGGAAATATTAACACCAAGCAGAAATTCGGCGATTGCCAGTTGCACGTTGAATGGGCCTCGCCCAATCCTCCCAAAGGAACGGGCCAGATGAGAGGCAACAGCGGAGTCATCCTCATGGGCACTTACGAACTGCAAGTGCTCGATTCGTATCACGCCAGAACGTATGCGGACGGGCAGGCGGCGGCGATTTACGGACAATATCCGCCACTGGTGAATGCGACGCGCCCGCCGGGCGTGTGGCAGACCTACGATATCGTCTTTCGCCAGCCACGATTTGACAAACACGGAAGGCTGATCCGCCGCGCGCGGGAAACCGTGTTCCAGAATGGCGTGTTGGTACAAGACGCGGCGCCGCTTACCGGCCCTACGGCCTATCACAACCGCCCGCCCTACTACCCGCTTCCCGTGGAAAGGCCGCTCGCTCTGCAGGATCACGGCACGCTCGTGCGCTATCGCAACATTTGGCTCCGCAAGCTGCCTGCGGAGCCGGAGGCGTTGCCGGACAGTTCTTTCGTGCCGCTGCGGCCGGATCCGAAGCTGAACGCCGAATATGCCGGGACCTATGAGGGCGGGAATATTACCATGACGATTCTGGATTCCGGCGGCAAGCTGACCGCGAAGATCGCTACCAGAGCGCGTGCCCGCGCAAACGGCGCGACTTTCGAGCTCACACCGGAAAGCGACGATCTGTTTTGGGGAAGAGCGCTGCCCGGTATGGACTTGATCCCGTTCTATTTCACGCGCGGATATAAGAGCCGCGAATCGCCCGTGCGCACTGCGGTTGTGTTTTTGGGCGGCAGATATATCGAGCTGACGAAGAAGTAAAGATCGGCGCGCCAAAGTAGGCGTGCGAAACAGAACCCCGACTGTGAAGGAGGGGTCGGCACCCCCTCGTTAGCACTCGGGGTTCTGTTTGCTCGCGTCTCCAGATTTGTACCCGTTATTCGTGCCGCAGCGCCGTTACCGGATCGACGCGGGAGGCTCGCCTTGCAGGGATATAGCCGGCCAGGAGCAAAGCTGCGATCAGGATTCCTACCGCCGACAAAGTTGTGGCGGGATCGGTGGGTTTCATGCCGAAGACGAACGATTTGAGGACCGGCAGAGTGAACCACGCGCAGAGATAACCCACCGCCAACCCGCCCGCGGCGAGCGCAAGCACTTCGCGCAGCACCATCCAGACGATCCGCCCGCGTTCGGCGCCGAGCGCCATGCGGATGCCGATTTCGTTCGTGCGGCGCGAGACCTCGTAGGCCATGGC
>JBOGMI010000745.1:0-3390 GCA_050746645.1 Bryobacteraceae bacterium
CCGCCGAAACGCCCACCAGCAGCCCTTGTTCGCGCGCCAGGCGCTTGGCGATTTCGTAGGCATCCTCGGTTTCGATCCACATATTGTCGTCCGCCAGATCCGGATCGTAAATCGCGGGCTTGATCGAGGTCGGCATATGTTTGGTCCCTTCCAACCCGTGCAATGGCGAAGCGGGCTGAACCGAGATGCAGCGCACCCGCGGCAGTTCTTTTCGCAGCCTCCGCGTGATACCGGTGAACGTGCCCGTGGTTCCCAGAGCGGTAACGAAATGGGTCACCGCTCCTCGGGTCTGCTCAATGATTTCGGGTCCCGTGGTCTCGAAGTGCGCCTGCCAGTTCGCCGGATTGCTGTATTGATTCGGATAAAAATAGGCATCCGGATCGTCGTTATAAATCTGATGGCAGACCCGCTGCGCCCCGTCCGATCCTTCGCCGGCATCGGTCAGCACCAGCTCCGCTCCGTAAGCCTTCAGAATCTGTTTGCGCTCGGGCGAGGCGTTCGCCGGCAAACACAATTTGACCCCGTAACCCTTGCTCGCGCAGATCATCGCGTACGCGATTCCCGTGTTCCCGCTGGTCGAATCGATCAGAATCTTGCCGGAAGTAAGCTGCCCGCTCTCCTCGCCGCGCCGGATCATATTGAATGCCGGCCGATCCTTTACCGAACCTCCCGGATTGAAAAACTCCGCCTTGGCAAAGACCCGCGCCTCGCCTCGGCTCGCGAGTGGAATGGCCAGCAGCGGGGTGTTGCCGATTCGGCTCAGCAAATCCGAGCGCGCCATGGATTGTGCGATGGCGGTCATCTAATTCTAGTGTAATGTCCATCGGTTTGATGGACAAAGCTGCCCCGAGGGTGCAAAATGCCGCTACGCCCATAAATCACTGGAATCTCTTGTGATAATCTCAGTGGTGGGTTTGCCTTATCGCTGCTGACAGGAGCTTGCAATCGCCGTGTACCGCTGTGTACTGCTCGCGCTGTTCGTCGCAACGGGTCAGGCAGGACTTTCTGCGCCCGCGAGCCGGGCAAAGCTCCAAATTCGGCTCGAAACTTACCTGACCAGTTATACCTCGCACCGAGGCTCGCCCTTCAAAGCCGTTGTGATCTCTCCGTTGGTAGAGAACGGCCAGATTTTGATTCCCGCAAAGAGCGTAGTTTACGGGACGGTGCGACGTGCCACTCCTGTGCGCCTGGGCATCATTCATGAGCGGGCCGGATTGGATCTAAGCTTCTTGCGGTACAAAACTCCCGGCGGCCGCGAATTTCCTCTCTCGGCGAAGCTTGCCGCCATCGACAATGCGCGCGAACAGGTGACGAAAAAGGGGCGGATCAAGGGAGTTTTGGCGGCTCGCACTCCCGATGAAGTGTTCAACGGCGTGTGGGCCGAACCTTCGGTCGGTATGTTTTTCCATTCGCTCGAAGGCTTAAGGGGGCTGAGCTATGAGATTTCGGAGATTTGGCCGATGGGCCCGGTGGGGCCGGCTGTTCTGATGGGAGTGCGCTGCCTTCTCATTCGCTTTCCGGAGCCGGAGATCCACTTGCCGCCGGGAACGGATATGACCCTTCTGGTGGACAAAGCGAACACGGCATTCGCTCCCAAGCCGGATCCGCCTGCTCTCGAACCGCCTGCTGCGCTGGCCGAATGGCTTCGCAGCCAGCCTTTGGCGGTGGAGAAGCCCAATGGCCGGCACGTTGAAGATACGATCAATCTGGCGTTCCTTGGCTCGCGGCAGCAATTGATGAATGCCTTCCGCGTTTCCGGCTGGTACCGACCGGTTCCCAAAACTTTCAAATCCTTTTCCCGCTTTTGCCTGGACTTCGACCGCAAAAAGCGCTACCCGCGAGCCCCTGTCTCCAGGCTGCTCTACCGCGGCAAAGCTCCCGATCTGGTCTTCGAAAAATCTCTGGACAGCGTTGCCAAGCGCGATCATGTACGCATCTGGAGTGCCGGATTCTCCCATGGCCGCGAGATCTGGCTCGGTGCGGCGACCCACGATATCGGAGTCAGATTCAATTTCAGAAGTTTTTTATTCACCCATCGGGTGGACCGGCATATCGATGCTGAACGCGCCACCCTCGTGACCGATCTCCGTTTTTCCGGCTGTTCCCATGCCGCCATGTATGCGCAAGGAAACGGCAGCACCATTCCCGCGTGGAAACACTCAGCGATCACCGACGGCCGCATCGGCATTCTCTCCTTGCAAAGCTGCAGCGCGCCGGTAGGCCCGGATCCGCAGCCGCCGCCGAAGCTCGCCGGAAACAAGGCAAGCCGGCTCGCCCGCCGGATCATCCTGGAAACCCGCAATTACGCCCTTCGCGAGAACGTTTATTACTGGGCCTACGAAATAATCCGCCATCGCCCCAGGTAGATGCGCTAGCTAACCCTGTGAGGACGCCCCGCCTCGCTGCGCCGCGGCTCGTGCGCGGATCTGGGCGATCCGCTCGCGTATTTTGGCGGCCTTTTGCCGCCCATCCGGGGTCGCATCGATCAGCTTCTCCAGATTGGCCAGATATCCGGGATGAAATGTAGCGCGCGCCTCGGTCAGAAACGGCTCGATTTTCGCGAACGTAGCCAGATGCTCTCCGTTTGTATCGTTGAAGAGCTCTTGGCTGATAGCTCCATGGTTGACCAGGCCTGCCGCCATATCCCAATAGCTGACCACCATGCGAAGATAGGCGCTCTTATCGCCGGACATGGCCTGAGTGACATCCGCCAGGGATTCCGGGTTGAAATCGCGGAAATACCATTCGCGAGCCTTGCGCATGACCTCTTCGCGGCGCAATTCGTAAAGCTTCAGGATCAGACCCGCTTCTTCTTGTTTGGACATACGCACAGTTCGATGCGCAACCGGAGGGCAGGATGCGGAAAATTCTGCTAAAATTGACCCTCCGGCCCGCGTATGCTAGCGTGAGTAAATGAAGGGGGACGGCGCGCACAGGCTTGGTGCGTCCGACGAAAGCTGCTGTTGGTCCCTTCTCGTCCGGAACGATCCACATGCAAGAAACGGTTCGGGAACTCGCTCATCTGCTGTTGAAGTCGGTGCCGACGATTATCTTTTTCCTCGGGCTGATCGCTTACCTGAATTACATTTTCTTCCGGCCGATGAAGCGGATGCTGGAAGAACGCAAGCAATCCACCGAAGGAGTGAGGGAACTGGCGCGCCAGGCTTTCGAAGCCGCCGACCGGAAAAACTCGGAATTCGAACAGGCTTTGCAAATCGCGCGCGCGGAGCTGCATCGCGAGCGCGAAGTGCTGCACCGGCGCTGGGCGGCCGAACAGGTCGAGCAGATCGCTAAAGCGCGCGCCGAAGCAGACGCCAGGATCGAGCAGGCCAAACACGAAACCGACGAAGAAGTGCGCCGGGCCCAGACCGAATTGGAGGGCCGGGTGCA
>JBOGMI010000746.1:0-1564 GCA_050746645.1 Bryobacteraceae bacterium
ACCTCGCATTCGGCATCGGGTCCGGAAAGAGCTTGTGAGAACTTCACGCCCTGTTTCTGCCAGTACATCGGCACATAGTCTTCGACGGTCACTCCCATAACGTCGCGCAACAGACCTGGAAGCGGCATCTTCACGATCTGGCTGCTGCTGGTCTTCACGCCCAGCCGGTAGCTGGCGACCAACGTTCCGCCGTTTTGAACGAAGTTCCTCATGTTGTCCGCCTGTTTCTTCGAGACCACATACATCACCGGCGCGAAGAGGATTTTATAGCGCGAGAGGTCGAGCGTAGCATCGATGAGATCCATGGCGGTCTGCCCGCCCCAGAGGGAGCCGTACCAGGCCATGGCCTCGGACGAATATCGTTTCAGCTTCGGCTGGCCGGGTTGAATGGCAAACGCCCAATCCGAACTATAGTCGAAACAAAGCGCGGCTTCGGCCGGATATGGAGCATTAAGTGCGTCGTGCCCCAGCGCTTTGAGTTCATGGACTGTCTGGCGGATCTCGTCGTATCCGGGGCTCTTCGAGCGGTGGTGGTTCAGCAGCCCGTGCCAGTACTCTTCGGCGCCGAAAGTGGCCGTATCCCAGCGAAAATAGTTGATGCCCATGGCGCCGTGGGCGACGGCCTGATAGGACCACAAACGAAGCTGTCCTTTCTCGGGCTGCGGGCAAAAAGTGGGCTGGCCGGCTTTTCCGGTCTGCTCTTCCATAATGAAAAACGGCTTGCCCTGTTTCACGCTGCGCATGAAATCGTGCGACATGGAAATGATCGGCGCGATTTGCTCCGGAGTTGGATTTCCGCCTGCCACGGCCATATGCGTCATGATGTAACCGGGATAGTTATCGCCGGAAGCGAAGTCAAGTTTCGCGAAGAGCCGGCGGAGGTCGATCGTGTCCGCCAAGGCGACGTTGTTTGTGGTGATGAAATGGTTGGGGCACGTCTTGCGCAGCATGGCAAGCTGTTCTTCGAGAAAACTCACGTTGGCATAGCTTTGATAGCGGTCGTAATCGAGCGCCATGCCGGGATTGGGCGGCGCGCCGGAAGGCAGCGGCACCGGAATCTGGCTGAAATCGGTATATCCCTGGCTCCAGAAGACGGTCCCCCAGGTTTTGTTAAGGGCGTGCAGAGTTGCGTACCTCGCGCGAAGCCAATCCTGAAATCCGGCGCGGCAATACTTGCAGTAGCAGCGCGGAGACGAGCCGAGCGTCAGCTCGTTGTCGATTTGCCAGCCGACCACGCCGGGAGTGTCGGCGAAATGTTGGGCCATTGCGGTGGCGATCGAAAGCGCCAGCCGACGGTAGGTTTTGTTTGTGGGGCAGGTGAAGCGGCGGCCTTCCGGGCCCAGCGTGGTCCCTTTGTCGTTCACCTCGAAGACTTCGGGATATTTTTGCGTTAGCCAGGGCGGCGGCGCGGCCGAGGGAGTTCCGAGAATGACGGCAATGTTGTGGGAATGCAGAAGATGGACTGCGCGGCGCAGCCAATCGAATGCAAACCGCCCTTCCTCGGGTTCCATGAGCCCCCAGGCAAATTCTGCGACACGAACATTGGTGATGCCGAATTCGCTCA
>JBOGMI010000747.1:0-6579 GCA_050746645.1 Bryobacteraceae bacterium
CCCCTCACGAGCGGAACATTGCCTTCCGCGAGCGTTATGGTCTCCCGCGGCCCGTACGCGCCGGGAAGAAACTCGCGGAACCGCCATACGCCGCTGCGGTCGCGCGGATCGCTCGACATCCGCCGCTCCAGCCACCGCCGCTTGATCTCCCGCGGTTCGCCGTCCACCCGCACCACGCCGATTTCGAGCAATTCCCCGCACCGCGGACACGCAAGCGTCCGCTCGTGCAATTCGAGTTTGGATCCGCAGGCGCGGTTACTACAGCGGAGTTCGGTCATAAAATGCTGGGGGGTGGCCCGTGCGCTACGCCGGCAAATACTGCCGCAGCGGTTCGAAAAACGCTTTCACGAACGATACCGCCGTATGGGTCGCGGCTTTGAGATCGCCGTTTTGCACGCCCACGACCACGCGCACTAGAGCCGTGTCGCTGCGATCGTATCGGATCGAATCCGCAACAGTGTAGATTTTTGCGACATACTCGCTGGCGATCACCCGGTCCTCCGATTGATACCAGTACAGAACCACGCTCTGGTTCTGCCCGCGCGAGACCACATAACGGTTCACGCGAACCGGATGCTTCTCTCCGGATACCGGAATGGCGATTTTCCCCGACTGTACGGCCATCCAGCCGGCTCCAGGCAGGCAATTCTTCGGCGAGTGCGGCGATTTCCCCGTCCGCTGCGTCTCGAAATAAGCGACAAACAGCGTCGCGTAATTCCCCGTATCCCGGTTCTGGTACACGCGCGAGAGGATATCGTCGGCTTTCAGCACTTCCAGCGTATCCGGGTCGAGCTGCAGAGTCTCACGCATCGCCCACGTGTTGCCGGGAATGGTAAACAGGGCAAGCGGCCGGTGCGCCGGAAGTATTTCCGGGCGCGCAAATGCCAGCCCGTAAAAAACCGCGGCCTGCACCAGCAGCACAATCGTCAGCACGCGCGCGCTTCTCGAACTGAATATCGTCTTCATCGGTTTTCCATCCCGGGTGCCGCGCGAATTACGCGCTACCCGCCTTTTTCGCAATCCTCCGGAGCACGCGGTGCGTAAACACCAGAGCCACCAAGGCCACGATAAAGACGATGTAGCCCTCTAATTCATGGTACGCGCCCTGCGCGTATTTAGTGTTGACTTGCGAGAGCACGCCGCTAAACGCAACGCGGATGCCGTTGGCGACAATTGCGATCGGAATCGTTGCGATCAGCAGCGCCCATCGCATCCACACGCGCCTGTCCGCGAAATAGGCGTAAACCAGCGACAAAAATCCGAGCGCCAGCAGCGAGCGTATCCCGCTGCAAGCTTCGGCAACGTCCAGGTTTTGACTGGGAAGGTGCAGCACATTTCCGGTGCGAAATACCGGGATTCCTACGGCCGTGATCAGCATTTCGCCGAGCGAACTCGCAATCATCTGCAGCTTGAGCGTGAGCGTTGCATAGATGATCTCCGGAATCGGAATCATGAACAGCAGCAGTAAAAGCGGAAACAGCAGAATCTTTACCCAGCGCGTGCCGCCCAAATACAAAACCACTCCGAACAGAGCGATGACGAATGCCAGACGCTGGGTGAACAATTCGGCGCCGATAGTCGCCGCCAGCGCCTCGCAGGCCGCATAGATCACGATTACCAGCCCCCAGCCGTTCGACTGCCTTGGCGCGGCCAGCAACACATGACGCCGCCGCCAGGCAATGTACGCAGCGACGATGGGCACGAAAAATCCGTAGCCCATGTCCTGGTTGTGGGTCCACTCGGAAACCAGCCGGTACAGAATCGGCGCATAGCACAGGATCAGCAGACCGCCGAACCATGCCATCGCAGTCCAGGACAGTTTCGTCGTAGGCGCTGGTTTTTCCGGCGGCTTAACGACAGGCACGCTTACCATGGAGGTGAACCTTATTAATCACCCAGTTAATCACATTGACTCTTACGCCGCCAAATTCCGGGAACCGGACGCGCCGGCCGCGGGCGAGGCTCATGTTCCAATGGTCTCGGTCCCGCCGGTGCGCCCATAGCGTCTGCCGCGCACTCGCAGCCGCTCTCTGCCTCGCCCTCGGCGCTTCTGCGGCAAGCGAGAATTTCTTCCCCCTCGAAAAAGTCCACCCAGGCCTCCGCGGCGTCGGCCGTACCGTCTTCCAGGGCAGCCGTGTCGAACAATTCCAGGTCCAGATCCTCGGTGTCCTTAAAAATGTCGCGCCAAAGCAGACGATCATTCTCGCCCGCCTCAGCGGCGGTCCGCTGGCCGAAACCGGCGTGCTCCAGGGCATGAGCGGCAGCCCTGTTTATATTGACGGTAAACTCCTCGGCGCAGTAGCGCTCGGGTTTCCATTCTCGAAAGAGCCGATCGCCGGCATTCGGCCCATCCAGGCCATGATCTCCGGGGCGCATTTTACGCCGCCGGCACTGGCTCACCCATCCTCTCCCTGGAAATTCCACACTACGGCTCATTTCCCGCTCTCCCTCCATTCTGTAGCCTCAACCTCCCTCCTGTCTGCACCATCGTCGGATCTTGCCGAAATCCTTACACCTCTTGCTTTTTCCGGATTTACATCGGGGGCCATCCAGACCTTCGCCTCGCGTCTCCAAGGGCTTGGATTCTCCCCACAACAGGGAGTGTCGGATGCGCGTCCAACATCTCAGCGCGATTCGAGCGCATCGGGCGCCGCACCGGGCAGCTTAGTGCCGGGTTCTATGATTAGCGTCGAACTGCTCAGCGGCGACATGACGATCGCCGCCGAGGGCACAGTCACCTACATAGACGGCAAGCGGATCTACGCTTTCGGGCATCAGTTTTTGAACGAAGGCTCTACCGACCTGCCGTTTGCACGCGCCCATGTGGTGACGCTGCTGCCGCTGCTCAGCTCCTCGTTCAAAATTGCCGCGCCGGGCAAATGGGCTGGAACGATTGTCAGCGACCGCTCTACTGCTATCGCCGGCGAGATCGGATTGCACGGCCATACGGTTCCGGTCACGATTTCGATTCGTTCCCCGCAAACCGGCTCGCACGAATATCGCATGCAGTCGGTCGACGACCGCTTCCTTACTCCGTTTGTGCTGCAATCGGCGCTCTACGCCGCGCTCGACGCGAGCGAGCGCACCGTCGGCGCCCAAACGCTCCGGCTGCGGGAGCGAATCGATTTTGACGGCAATCTGCCGCCGCTCACCGTGCGGGACATTTTCGCCGGCGCTAACGGCCTTGCCCAGCAGGCAGCCGCCCGCGCCGTGGTTCCGCTACAGTTCGTCCTGGGCGCCGGATTCCAGCATCTCCGCATGAAGGACATCTCCTTCACAGTTGAGCCGATCGAAGCCAAGCGCGAGCTGAGCATCGCTCAAGTCTGGGCCTCGCGCCGGGACGTGCGGCCGGGCGAATCGGTCCAAATAACAGTGCTGCTCGAAGGCGACAACGGCGTCTCGTTCACACGCACAGCCACGTATCATGTTCCCGTGGGTGCGCCGCTCGGGCCGCTCTATATCACTGCTTCGGATGCCGATCTTCTGAATTTCGCCGAATTCGCGGGCGTGAGCCCGGCCTCGGCGCGGTCGCCCGCGCAGTTGATCCGGCTGGTCAACCGCTACCGGGGCAGCGGCGCGGCCTACGTGCGCGTCTGGCGCCGCGAGCCGGCCTTTAGCGTTTCGGGAGCGATTCCCGGCCGCGAACTGACCGACCCGCCGCCTTCGGTCGCACTCGTTCTTGCCGATCCTTCAACTTCGGCCGCCTCCAGCGCCACGCTCGCGTTTAGCCATGGCTCCAGCCTTGCAGAGTTTACGCTTCCGGCCGGTGCTTACGCGGTTAGCGGCTCCCATACTATCGAAGTGAACGTTTCCGAATGATACCCAGACTTCGGTTCATCCTCGCGGGCGCCGCCGTGTGCCTGCTCTCGTCTCCCACCTTCGCGGCGACGACCACCACGTGGCAGACTTCCGGCTTGAACGCGTTCCTCAAAGGCCACCTCTCGGCGCTTTCTATCACCGCCGATGGCGTACTCGAACCAGGCCCCGCGCCGCTGTTCCAAGCACAGCTCGGCCAGCCCGTGGTATGGTCCATCGCCCGGGCGCCTGATGGCAGCGTGTATGCCGCCACCGGCCACGACGGCAAACTGTTCCGTATCTCTCCGACCGGCAAGGTTTCCACGGTCTGGACCGCGGGCGCGCCGGAGATTTTCGCGGTAGCCGTTGCACCCGATGGAACCGTTTATGCCGCCACTTCGCCCAACGGCGGAATCTACCGCATTCAGAGCCGCGACCGCAAGGGAGCGGAAGCTAAGGAGATCTGGCATTGTCCCGCTAAATACATTTGGGCCCTGCAAGCTGCACCTGACGGCGGTCTCTTTGTAGCCACCGGCCAGCCAGGCCGCGTCTACCGCATCTCTGCAAACGGCGCCGCCAGCCTCTATTACGACACCGGCCAGGAGAACGTCACCGCTTTGAAACTAGCCCCCGATGGCCGGCTCTACGCCGGTACCGACCCGAACGGCCTCCTGTACCGGATCTCCGCGCCGCGCCGGGCTACGGTTCTGCTGGATTCCCATCTGCCCGAAATCCGCGCCATCGTCTTCGCGCCCGGCGGAGCCGTTTATGTCGCCGGCACCGGAGGCGCGGTCGCCACGCGCAGTTCGTCGCACCGGGCCGGATCGGTGTTCTCCGCCAGCGCGGTCGGCGTGAGTCCGACCGTGGTCACGGTGACCGCGGCGAGGAAGAACGCGGCTACGACAACGAATACTTCCGTGCAAGCCGAAACCGCGCTGGCGGCAGCAGCCCGTTCGCAAGGCGGGACGGTGACCGAGGTCAGCGGCGCCGAGCGTTCCGCCATCTACCGCATCGAATCCGACCGCACCGTCGAAACGCTGAACACCTCAAAGCAATACAACATTTACGACATGCTGCTCGAAAAGGGCAGCGTGATCTTTTCGACTGACGATCACGGCCGCATTTACTCGCTTGCCGGCGACGGCCGAGTCTCACTTCTCGCGGAGCCGGGACCAGGCCAAACCACGCGCCTGCTGATGCACGGCTCGACGCTTTACGCCGCGCTCAGCAATCCCGCCCGGTTGATTGCGCTCGGGCCCGCCGGCTCGCTGCCCGGCAAATACGAATCGCCGGTCCATGATTGCACGTCGGTAGCCGCGCGCTGGGGCCATGTGCATTGGCACGGGCAAGGTTCCGGCATTGTCTTTTACACGCGAACGGGAAATTCTGCGCGGCCCGACACGACCTGGAGCGTCTGGTCGCCTCTGGCCGGCGGTCTGATCCAAAGCCCGCCGGGACGCTTTGTCCAGTGGCGCGCGGAATTTCCCGCCAGGGCCGGCCTGCGTGTCGATAGCGTTGGGATTCCTTACCTGCCGCAAAACGCGCCGCCTGTGATTCACAGCATCACCGTGACTTCGGTTCTGGGCGCGAACGCCGCCAAAACAGGCGCCGCCGACAGCTCCTCTAGCTCTGCCTACAGCATCACGGTGACCGATTCCGGCGATGCTCCCGAGGCAAGTTCCACCAGCTCCACGACCGACACGGTTACGCCCTTACAAAGCACGCAAACCCAGATCGCCTGGCAAGCCGACGATCCCGATCACGACAAACTGGTCTACGCGGTCTATTTCCGCGCCGAGGGCGAGAAGAACTGGCAGCTCATCCGCAACCGCATGTTCGCAAACACGCTGCGGCTCGATCCAGACGTCTTCGCCGACGGCCGCTATTTCTTCCGCGTGGTTGCCTCCGATGCCCCTTCGAACGCGCCGCAATACGCGCGCCATGCCGAGAGAATCAGCGCTCCGGTCCTCATCGACAACACGCCGCCGGCGGTCACGATTGCCCCACCGCGCCGCTCCGGCTCCGGCTTCGAAATCGACGTCACCGCTCACGATAAAACCAGTCCGCTGCGGCTTTGCCAATATTCGCTCGATGCCGGACTCTGGCAGCCCATCGAGGCCGCCGACGGCATCACCGACTCGCGGACGGAACATTTTCACCTGCGATTGGATCATCTAAAGGGCGAACACCTGCTCGTGTTCCGGGTTTACGATTCGGCAAATAATGCGGGATTGGCGAAAGTGGTGCTGCGGTAAATGGCTTCAGCCTTCGATCGTTTCCGAGGGAAATGGTTGAGCCTTATTCAGCACGGGCTCGCCAGTAGCCTGGGCGCCGATGTCCGTGGGCTACGGCTATCACTTCCACGTCGGATCCGATCGTGCGGAAAACGATGAGGTAGGGAAAGCGGCGGAGTATCGTTCGGCGAGCCCCAAAGAGGTATTCCGGATATCGCGCAGGGTCGCTTTCAATCGCAGCTATTGCGCAGTCCAACTCATCCAAAAACATCTCTGCGGCCCGGAGACTACGTTGCCTGGTACAAATCTCCTTGCTGCTTCCGCCTCCTCCAAGGCTTCGGGATGAACCCGGACTCTTGTGGTACTCACGAGTCCATGCCGGCGTGCAGGCGTCGGCGTGCATCCTCCCAGGGAAGGAGCCGAACGGCTCCGCTATCGATCTGTTCAAGCCGCTTAGCAATCTCGTCCCGCCAAGTCTCCTCAACGGCAGGATCCACTTCTTGATCCAGACTGTCGATCAGCGAATCGACAAGGGCGGCCCGCACTTCAG
>JBOGMI010000748.1:0-3342 GCA_050746645.1 Bryobacteraceae bacterium
ACAGTACAATAGCCCGGCTGTCCGGTGCTCCAGCAGGTTCCCTGGGTGCTGTCGGGGTAGCTGGTGTCAAAAGTCGCCGGATGGATCGGCAGCGCCGGGTGAATCGCGGGAAGCGGAAGCGTGGTGAAATCAGCTCCAATCGGATTCGAGCCGCCCGTTGTGGACCAGGTGCTGCCACTGTCGTTACTGACTTCGGGGCAAAAGTCGTACTTTGTGTTTGCCGCAAGACCGGAAATTGGCAATTGCAATCCGGTCAATGAGTTTGCACTGAGATTAGGAAAGCCGAAGAACTCTACAGTGGCCGCCGCATTGCCTTGATCGCAAGAGCCTTGCGCGACAGGGATGTAACGCATCCGAAAATCGTTGCCGGTCGCACTGAGATCGAATACTACTGATACTGAAGAGTGCGAGCCATAAAGGAACGAAATATTGGAGACCACCGGCGGCGCGGCGAACAGCGGCAGTGCCGCCAGCAGGAGCAAGGATAGTTTGCGCATGTTAGTTAACCCCCATTTGAATGTCGTACGTACCACACTTTTTGCCCGTTAGAACGGCCGTGGAGAGTGCAATCATGACAGTGCTGCCGGTTGCTGGAAAGCTCGGGGACAATGTCTGCGATTCGAGGGAAGGCGCCATCGCTGCGCACAGGGCAGCTAAATAGATGCCGTGATTGGGTCTTTTCATACCTGCTCCTTGGAAAACAAGAGATAACGAAAAACAAGAGATAAACCGGGCACATGAGCCAGAGGCTGTTTGCCTTCGGATAACTACCTCATTCCATTCTGGTTATTATTTTTTCGCTCCTCTGTGACTGGCCTGTAGAAGGATCGACGTAGTGGGTATCAGGAGTTTGCTGTACCGGTGCTATTGCGGAAAGAGTGCTTCTGCCTGGCGTCTGCACACAGCAGACCTCTTACCGCGTTCTGCGGCCTCTGGTCCAACGTGGGCAGCAGCGCGCTTGTCGAGAATGGCTGGAGCGAAATCCCCAGATCGAACTGGTCGAGTTCTGGCGCGAGCCGCCCCAGCCCGTGAGCTTTATTGTGAATTTCGAGAAGTCGTCTAATTCGTCTGAAATTGACCAGTTGGCTGTTGAACGGCACAGTTCACACGAAAATGATAAGTCGTATGCGAACTTAGTCCTCTGAGCGTCACGTTCCGCGCCCTGGCACCTCCCGCATCATGCACGCGGGTGAATGAGTTAATGAGCGTGGGGTCGGTGCTGCTGTAATCCACGCTGCACGAGGCGCTATCCGGCGCGACATAGTTAATGATTGCGGTGGAACCGGTAATCTGGTTTGCGCCCACCAGTGCTACTTTTCCTTGTGCTGCTTCCAGTGCGTCGATATCCGCGCCTACCGGCTTCCCATCCGTGGTGTGTCCGTGGCTATAAAGGCTTGCCGATTGCAGCCGGAAATCCGGCACCGTGCCGGTGTAGTTGCCCTGCGCATCCCAGGAGCGCTTGATCGTCGTATCAGTCTTCAATCCGGCCCAGCCGACCGCCTTCAGGGCATTGAGCGCACCATGCTGGGTCATGATGGTATTTTGCGCGTAATAATCCGGCCAGTCCTTGCGAATCGTGCTTCTGGGTAATTGCGCACCACCCTCCGGGTATTGGCTCTTTTGCCAAGTCGGAATAAGGAGATTGCCCTTAAAAATCATGTCCGGATTCCCCGCGCCAGCGACAAACGCGCAGTTGGTACCGGCTTCATTAGTACTCGGATTGCCGGCGCAAGCACGGCTATTCAGTTTGCCCCAGGCCTGAATAAACAGGTCTTCGCCGCCCACTCCGATGCCATACGGAATGATGTTGTTCGTGATCTGGACGCCTTCGATCGGACCGACGCCGCCGCCCCAAAACTGATCCGTCATACCATTTAGGTCGTATATTGTGTTGTGGTCAAAAATAAAATCTTCTCCAGCGCCGCCGGAGGCGCTGGAGAACGAGCCTTCGCCAAAGCCGCCTACTCCCCAGATTGGGGCGCCGACCGTCGAATAGATGAATCCATTGATATCCCAGATCAGGTTATTGTAGGAGCGATATCGCTGACTCACGAAAGTGGGAACAGCGCTCGAGTGGCCGTTGCCGATGTGACCGAGGACGCCCATGCTTATCTGGTTATGACAGATGGTGTTGTTGGTTATATCCACGTCTTTAACGCCATAGGTATCTCCGGGAGCGGATTGAAATAGAAACGGCAATCCATGATCTATGTCGGAAAAGCCTCCGGCGAATATATTGCCGTCAAGCCAGTATCGCTCACCGCCCTTTGACTCGAATAGCTGTCGATTGGCGTACCAATAGCCGTCGCTGGGAATTCCGGCATGCTTCGCGTATCCGTTTGCCGCGTCGTTTAGTTCCGTCATGGGGACATGAAAGGTATTCCGGCGAATTAAATAGTCCCCGCGCCAATTATAACCGCTATTGTCAAAGTGCATAACAATTCCGCTTCCGCTGATGTAATTATTGGCGATCTTCCACGGTCCCGGCCCAACGCCGGCAATAAGGCATTGGCAGCCTTCGTCATCAATGCCGTGGTAGACGGTTCCACGAGATATGCCGCCGGAAATAATCCGGCCGCTCGCATTCACCCGCACGCAGCCGAGCGGGGCCGCCGCTTCGTGGCCTTGCGTGTCCACCGGAATCATGCGATCTCCCTCGTCGCAATAAGCATAAGCAGGAGAATGCTTCCGCGAGCCGCTCTTGATTGTATAGCTAACCGCGCCCGCGCTTGCAGTCACCGACAGCCCCTGAGGGGCGACAATTTGTAGATTGTCATGCATGTCGAAATACACCGCGATTTCAGGCATCGCAATGGCGGAATCCGGCTTCCCCGTCCAGGAAACGGTAAGCCTGTTCGGAAGCGTTGCCGGATTCGCAGCGCCGTAATAAACAGTGGTTTGCGGCACGGTGAAGCTGGTCCTTCCGGCAGATCCGGATGGGGACTGAGAAGTCGAAATGGGCTGGTCGGGCTTATTCACTTTTTTGGGCCAAGCGTAACTGGCATGCCAGTAATCCAGGTTATCCCAGTAAGAGTTCACGATAGCGACATCCATTCCGTTAAAGCCCACCATTTCGTAAACTCGGTTCGAGCGTCCGTCCGGGCCATGAAACCAATCGCGGTCAAATACAATGTCGGAATTGTCGGAAGGGATACCAAGTAGAACCTTATGCGATGCCGGATCGGAGGACAGCTCAGTAGAAGAAACCCACGTCCACTCGATTCCCGTAAACCGGATGTGCGTGGAGTAGACATAAGGCGCCATGGAATAGATACCACTTGAAGGAGCTTCTATCGTCACCATCTTGGAAGCCCAAGAGGGATGGACGCGCGTTCCTTCGGG
>JBOGMI010000749.1:0-2829 GCA_050746645.1 Bryobacteraceae bacterium
GCGCGGCGCAAGCTCTGGACGCGCTCAAAATACTCGCGCAGTTCAGCGGCCGATTGCGACCGCCGCGCAAGCGATTGAATCTGCCTCAGCTCTTCCAGAGCAGACAGCGTTTGCCGAGACGTTTTCACCCCACAAAGGCGCTCTACTGGGATTATAACGGGTGCGGGGCTGGGGATCGCTTACGCTCAATGTCATTCACTTAAGAGCGTCGCCCGGAAGGGCGGCGGCAGGCCAGAAGGCCTGACCTCACGGTGGGGCAGGCGTCGACACGAGTGTCGACGCGGCACGCACGAGTGCGTGCGCCACGAACGCTCACTAGACGGCGCGGTTGGCGTAGTTTAGCTCGTAAAAACGGCGGTATTCGCCGCTCTTGACACGTTCCACCCAGCCGGGATTTTGGCGGTACCAGTCGAGCGTCGCCCGCAGGCCACGGTCGAATTCCATCCGTGGCTTCCAGCCGGTTCGACGCGCCAGTTTTTCGCTGGTAAGCGCATAGCGCCGGTCGTGTCCCGGCCGGTCCGCCACCCAGGCGATGAGCGATTCGGGTTTGCCCAGGGCTTTTAAGATGCGCCGGACTACTTCCAGGTTCGGCAACGAGCAGTTCCCGCCGATGTTGTAGATTTCGCCCGGCTCGCCCTGCTCCAAAATCGCGCGAATGGCGCGGCAGTGGTCTTCGACATAGAGCCAGTCGCGCACCTGCTGCCCATCGCCATAAACCGGGAGTGGTTTGTCTTCGAGGGCGTTCGAAATCATCAGCGGGATCAGTTTTTCCGGAAACTGATACGGTCCGTAGTTATTCGACGCGCGTGTAACCGAGACATTCAGTTTGTAAGTTGTGTAATAAGACAGTGCTAGAAGATCCGAGCCCGCCTTCGAGGCGGAATAAGGGCTGCTGGCGCGCAGCGGATAGGTTTCGTCCGCCTCTTGCGGAGGCTCGATACTGCCGTAAACTTCGTCAGTCGAAACGTGAACAAAACGGGGAATCCTGTTCCGGCGCGCCGCCTCAAGCAGCGTGAATGTACCGTTGAGATTAGTCCGGATTACGGGCGCCGGCGAGTGAATGCTGCGATCGACGTGCGATTCCGCCGCAAAGTGAATCACGGCATCCGGCTTTTCGCGTGCAAACAAGTCCTCGACGGTATGGCTGTCGCAGATATCGGCTTGCGCGAAGCTATAGCCGGAATCCCCGCTGACAGGCGCAAGATTTTCCAAGTTGCCCGCATAAGTGAGCTGGTCCAGGTTGATCACTCGCTCCGCCCAGCGCCCGGCAAGAGCCAAGCGGATAAAGCAGGAGCCGATAAAGCCTGCCCCTCCGGTTACGATCCATTTCATTTGTGCTGCAGTTCCCAATCGTAGGCGATCGCCGGGTGGTCATGCGGAATCCGGCCTTCGTCTTTCGGATCGTAAGTGCGGTCGGTCAGATAGACCAACACCGAAGGCTGCTCGCCGATTACCTTATATCCGTGCGCCACGCCTGGAGGAATACGCAATTGCCACGGCCGCAATGCTCCTACATACAGCGTGTTCTTTGCGCCGTAAGTTCGCGAGGCGACGCGCAGATCGACCATGGCAACTTGTAAAAGGCCGGCAACCGGCACCCAATAATCTGTCTGGAGCTTGTGGTAATGGAATGCCTTGATGATGCCCGGATAATTCAGCGCGGCGGAAACCTGGGTGGAATCCGCGGGAAAATCGGAGACCAGGCCCTCGCCGAGCCGTGCGATTTCGAGAAAATAGCCGCGGTCGTCCGGCCAGAGAGGAAACGGCCGAATGGTGACGCCATCGATCAGATCATGGCTCGCGGGCGACAGAATGACTTTGCCGATTCCCCGCCCGGCATTCGGGATGGCAATCTCGGCGCCGGTCTCGAGAGCGCCCAACACCGCGACGCTCACTTGCGTTCGGCTCCCGCGACGGCCACCGCTTCGCTCTGCTGCTGGCGCGTTTGATAGACCAGGTTCGTTGCCCTGAGGAGAGATTCGAAGGTTCCGGCATCGGTCCACCATCCTTCGAGTTCGCCGAATGTCATCGTCCCTTCGCCGATGTAAGCGTTGTTGACGTCGGTAATTTCCATTTCACCGCGCGCCGAGGGCGTCAGGCGCCGCGTTTTGTCGAACACGGTCTCGTCGTACATATAGACGCCGGTGACGGCATAATTCGATTTCGGATGCGCCGGCTTCTCTTCGATGCCGACGATCCGCCCTTGCCTTACTTCCGCCACGCCAAATCGCTCGGCGTCTTGGACCTCTTTGAGCAGAATTTTGGCCCCGCGTTCCTGGCGTTCGAAGCTGCGCACGGCCTCGGCGATGGAAGTTTCAATAATGTTGTCGCCCAGAATGACGCAGATGCGGGAACCGTCGGCAAAGTGTTCGGCCAGGGCGAGCGCTTCGGCAATGCCGCCTTCGCCTTCCTGGTAGGTGTAGTTGATGTGCTTGAGGCCGAAATCTTTTCCATTCGCCAGCAGACGCAGAAAGTCGCCCGAATTCCGTCCTCCGGTGACGATCATGAGATCGCGAATACCCGCCTCGACCAGCGTTTGGATGGGGTAATAGATCATCGGCTTGTCGTAGACGGGAAGCAGATGTTTGTTGGTGATTTTAGTCAGCGGAAACAGGCGGCTGCCGGTGCCGCCGGCCAGAACAATACCTTTCATAAACCTCACCGGTATCTCATGATGTTAGCAGCCGCAGCCCCGAAGCCGTCGCGATAGTCTGCACCAGCACATGGCACAGATGTACAAGGGCGCGCTGGCGGCGCATTAGCGCTCGCCGACCTTGAGCGGTTCGGCTTGCTGCTAATCAGTGATGGAAACTATCGTGCCGCCTTTAG
>JBOGMI010000750.1:0-1620 GCA_050746645.1 Bryobacteraceae bacterium
TTTTGCGCCGGAATCGCATGCATAATCGCCTGCAGTAACTCTAGCGGCATCAGGCTGGGCGTCCCGCCGCCGAAGTAGGCGGTCTCCGCCTGCCAATCCCAGCGATGCGCTTGGATCTCGCTCAGCAGCCGGCTCTCGTAAGCCCGTTGCGCCGCCACCGAAGAGACTCCAGAGGCGAAATTGCAGAAGCTGCATTTCTGGTTGCAAAACGGGTAGGAGATGTAAACACCGGGCATGTTGACCGCCAAAGGCCTGCTCCCCTAATCTCTACAGATTCACCGGTTCGCCCAAATGCTCGGAGATTTGGAAAGCGATGAACTCGTCCAGCGGCTGGGCCGTTTCGGGAAGCACGAAAGCTTGCTTTTCCCCATCCCAATCCAGTTTGAAGCTTTTCGAGCGCGCCGAGACCCAAATCTGCCGCATCGGAGTTTGCGGGCTGACCACAAATCTCGCTTTCGGCGACTCGAATTCGATCGAGAGCGCCCCGGCGTTGAAATCCGGCTCGAAGTCGTATTGGTCGGCGGCGGCGGATAACCGCCGGTATAAATGATCCAATGCCGTGTCGGCCTTGGTCCGAAACTCTTGCTCGTCCATATCGTTTCTTCCATTGTGCATGCACCGGCGGAAACTTTGGTAACTTTAGCTTGCAGGCGGTCATCTGCTTAACTGCCGCTTTGCCGCGTGCGCCTTTATGGAGTCTTCCTGTGTCCGCCATACGCTTATCCCTGGCAGCAGCAAACTCTTCACCGATTATCTCTACCATTTCGATCGAGTAAATCGGTTTTATCGGTATTCCTTCTGGAATCCGGATGCGCTTGCCGAATCGGCGCGAACGCTCGATTTCCCCGACCGGCGCCGGGCCGCGCTCGTTTCCGCTTTGCGCGAGCAAAACAACGATCCGGCTGCGCTCGACAAGCTCGCAAACCCCGGAACCGTGGCGGTAGTAACCGGCCAGCAGGTCGGGCTGTTCTCCGGGCCGTGCTATACGGTTTTCAAGGCGCTGACGGCCGTTAAAATGGCGGCACAGCTCAGCGCGCAGGGGATTCCCGCGGTTCCCATCTTCTGGCTCGCAACGGAAGATCACGATCTCGCCGAAGTGGATCACGCTTGGGTCTTCAATGAAGACGCCTCGCCCGAACGCGTCTCTTTGCAGATGAAAGTAACAGCCAACGGCGGCCCCGTGGGCCGGTTGGCCATGGCTGACGTTCCGCTCTCAGAGCTGCGCCAGGCGCTAGGCGGCTTGCCGTTTGCCGAAGAGACGCTGGAGCGCATCGGGAGACATTACCATCCGGGTGCGACGCTGGGATCGGCGTTCCGCTCTTTCCTTCAAGAGACGCTGCGCGGCTTCGGGCTGCTTTATCTGGACCCGCTGGCGCCCGCGATCCGGGAATTGGCCGAGCCGTTTCTGCGCGAGGCGATTGATCGTATTCCCGAACTGGTTCCGAAACTGCGGCAGCGCAGCCACGACTTGGAATCCTCCGGCTATCATGCTCAGGTGCTCGTGGAAAAAGACGCCAGCCTGCTGTTTCTGCTCGGCGAGCACAAGCGTGTGCCCATTCGTTTCAAGGATGGCCGATTCGCCGCCAAGGATCGAACCTACACGGCGGACGAGTTGCAATC
>JBOGMI010000751.1:0-3646 GCA_050746645.1 Bryobacteraceae bacterium
TCGGGAGCGAGTGCCGCCAAAGTTCGGACGATTCCCCAGGCCAAGCCGCAGCCGGCCGCCCCGCCAATTAGGCCCAGCAGCAGGCTTTCCGTCAGAGATTGCCGGACCAGGCGCGCTCTGCTGGCTCCTAATGCCGCCCGCATGGCCAGTTCGCGGCGCCGCGCTGTCGCTCGCGCCAGCAGGAGATTGGCTATATTGCTACACGCAATCAATAAGAGCGCGAGAACGGTGCCGAAGAGCAACCAGGAAGCCAGCCGGACCTTATGGAATTGCCGGTCGCGTAATGATCGCACCACCAGATGGACTTCGCCGCGCAAAGCGGGGGGCACCATCTTCAGCATCTCTTTGAAGAGAGGCTGCATCTGTTGCCGTGCCTGCTCAATAGAGACACCTTCCCTTAATGTGGCGAAGCAGCGCAAGAAGGTAAAATGACTCGGATAGTGCAACTCTAACTGCTGCGCCATCAGGACATCGGCTGCCCCAAGTTGGGGCATTTCGAATCCTCTCGGCAGGACTCCGATAATGCGCGCCGGCTGATCCCGTAATGCGATCACTCGGCCGATTACGTTAGGATCGCCTCCAAAACGTGCTCGCCATAGCGCATAAGAAAGCAGGGCGACCCGCGGCGCACCCAGCCGGTTATCTTCATAAGTAAAGTCGCGGCCGATGAGCGGTGAGATACCGAATGTCGCAAGAAAATTTGATTCCACCGATGCGCAGGGGACCCGGACCGGGTTTTGCTCGCCGAGATCGCATTCGCTCTCAGGCCGCATAGAGGTGATCGATCGAAACGGAGTTTGCTGCCGGCGCCACTCCATATAGAACTGGCCCAGCAGGAACTCGTTAACAGCAGCGGGAAAGATAGATCCGTTGATTCCCACCGATACCAGCCGGTCCGCATGAGGATAGGGAAGGCTGCGGAACAGCACCGGATCCACGACGCTGAATATCGCCGTGGATGCGCCGATCCCGATCGCAAGCGTCGCAATCGCGATTAGTGTGAAGGTCGGCGTCCGGCGCAATCCGCGAATGGCGAAGCGAACATCTTTGAGAAGCGTATCGACAAAAATGCCCGTTCTGCTATCGCGAACGCTCTCTTTCACCTGCTCGATTCCGCCGAGTTCTTTGCGGGCCTCTCGACGTGCTTCTTCCGGATTCATGCCGCTTCGCACCTTCTCGGCTGCTGTGAGTTCGATGTAGCTGCGGATTTCTTCGTCGAGGTCGCGGTCTAGACGTTGCTTGTGGAAGATATTTCGAAAACAAAGGCGCAACCTTCGGGCTATCATCGTAGTCACTCGTGCCGCAAGATGCTCATCAGATCGATAGTAGAGGCCCGGTAACTCGGCACCAGGCACGCAACAAATGCCGCGACCAATAAGAACACCGGGACCAGGGTAAAAGTGATTGGATCGAGAGCAGGTACGTCATAGAGAAAACCGCTCAATAGCCGCGTGGACGCGAGCGCTACCGCGGACCCGATCAGCACGCCTATCCCGACCAGCACCAGCCCCTCTCGTAAAATGAGCCGTACCACGGAGATCCTCGAGGAACCTAGCGCCATGCGGATTCCAATTTCTCCCCATCTCTGCCGGACAGAGTAAGCAAGCAGCCCGTAAACTCCGACGATCGCCAAAAACATCGCCATGCCGGAAAAAACGGTCAATAAAGTCGCCTGAAAACGGCGTCTGGCCGTAGCTTGTGTCACCACCTCGCCCATTCCATGGACATTCGAAACCGCCACATCTGGATCGAGGCTTCGCACAGTCGCGCGAACTTCGGAGGCGATCACATTTGTTGGAAGCAACGAGCGGATGGCAATGTAATCGCTGGCTAACGGCGTGAGGATTTGTGTCTGCCAGAAGCAGGTATAGATTTGCGGAGGCGGAGCAGCATCCAGTTTTCTGGTGCGCACGTTGCCTGTGATGCCGACGATCGTAGTCCACGGTAGTCTTGGATTACCGCGAATATGACGCCCAACCGCATCGCCATTGGAGAAGTAGGTTTTGGCAAAGGCCTCGTTGACCAGCGCTACCGTCGGCTGCCCCGGCCGATCATCCTTATTGAAGTTCCGGCCCTTCAGCAAGGGAATCTGCATGGCCGAAAGATAGTCTGCTGTGATCGTCCGCGCTTGCACCAGCCTATGATTTGAGCCCGGCTGCCCTTCGATCTGAAGAAGCGTCATACCTCCCGAGTTGCTCAACGGGAGGGCATTAATCAGTCCGGCAGCCTGGACGCCGGGAACGGGCCTTAACTTATCCAGTAATTCACGGAAACAAATCTGCTGCTTTTGTGCGGAATTGTAGCGCGGATTCATTTGATTCGCATAAAACCCGCCGCTGAGTTGGATATTGGCGGCGATTGTGGAAGAGGAGAAGCCCGTCGAGGCCGAAAGGACGCTGATATAGCTCCGCAGCAGCAGCCCGATTCCAGTGAGTAATACGACAGTCAACGCAACTTGTACAACCACGAGGGCGTTCTTCATCAGCTTGCGTCCGCCCGCAATTCCCCGCATTCCTCCGCTCTTCAAGAACTCAGCCAGATTGACGCGCGCTGACGCGAGCGACGGCAGGATGCCGAAAACAATGCCGGTCACCACGGTTATCGCAACCAGGAAAGCCAATACGTGGAGATTGAGCGCCGCATCTTGCATGCGCGGGATATCGCCGGGATTGAGGGTCAAAAGCGCGTGCAGGAAGATATAGGCCAAGCCGATGCCTACCACGCCCGCTGCTGCACTGAGCATCAACGATTCCGTCAGCATCTGACGGAGCAGCCGGCCACGGCTGGCACCCAGCGCTGCGCGCATCCCCAGCTCATGAGCCCGGTTCACAGCGCGCGCCAAAAGCAGGTTGGCGGCATTCGCGCAGGCGATCAAAAGCACAAAAGCCACCGCTCCCAACAAAAGCCACATCAAAGGCTTCACCGCGCCCAGCGCGATATTCAGGAAGGGTTCGACAACCGCGGTCCAACCGCGCGCTTGGGGAATGCGCTGCAGGTCAAACCGGGCGACGGACGTGCTCGTCTCGGCTTGCGCCTGTTGCAAAGTTACACCTGGCTTCAGACGCGCAAGTACCATCCCATCGACAGCCAGCCGGTTCGCCTTCTCCCGAGCGCTCAAAGCCGAAGGTACCCAAAGCTGAGCTGCATGATCACGTTCGTACGGCATCGGGAAATCGCTACTGTGCGGAAATCCGAAGCCTTTCGGCATCACGCCGACAAGCCGGTAGGAGCTCCCATCGAGCCATACCGCGCGGCCTAAGATATCCGCCCGTCCGCCAAACATTCCTTGCCAGAGCCCATAGCCGATAACGGCCACGTGATCGTTTTTCGGTTGCTCATCGCCGGCGTTGAATACGTGGCCAAACTCAGGAGCGGATTGCAGCGTGCTGAAGAAATCCTTGCCCACTCGTGCCGCCCAAATTCTTTGCGTTTGCTCCCCCTTCACGGCCATGTTGTAAGGGGTGGACAAAAAGAGAGTCATATTGGCGAACGAACTGCTGTGCCTCTTCAAATCGAAGAAATCCGCAGTATGAAGGTCGCCATAAGGAATATGAAAGCGGCGATTCTGACCCCAGAGATAGACCAATCTCTGCGGGCTGCCATAAGGCAGTGAGTGGATCAGAACGGCATTTACCAGGCTGAAGAT
>JBOGMI010000752.1:0-1208 GCA_050746645.1 Bryobacteraceae bacterium
GCGATGTTCCGTTCCGCGAAGTACACATGCACGGCCTGGTGCGCGATGCCGAGCGCCAGAAGATGTCCAAGATCAAGGGCAATGTGATCGATCCTCTCGTGGTGATGGACCGCCATGGCACGGACGCCGTGCGCATCGCGCTGCTGATCTCGGCCGCGGCCGGCGCCGATATCGTACTTAAGGAAGACCGCATCGAGTCGGCTCAGGCATTTGCCAACAAGCTTTGGAACGCTTCGCGGCTGCTGTTTATAAATATGGAGCGGTCCGGGATCACTGCCTGGACGCCGGGCCGGGCCGTCGCGGCAGTTTCAACCGAGGACGGGTGGATTCGGGATCGCCTGAACGTCTGCACGCTGACCGTGAACGAAGCCTTACGGGTGCATCGCTACCATGAAGCCGGACAGGCGCTGTGGGACTTTGTTTGGCACGATTTCTGCGATTGGTATCTCGAAATCAAAAAGCTTCGTTTCCGCGAACGCTCGGGCCAGGATGAGCATTGGACCGAAGCGCTCGCCGTGTATGAATCCATGCTGCGGCTGCTGCATCCGTTCATGCCTTTCGTCACCGAAGAGCTTTGGCAGCGGCTGATGTCACTATCGCAGGACCAGCATCCGGTTTCGATTTCGCTCACACGTTATCCGCAACCCGAGGAACGGATTGCACCGCTACACGATTTCTCGAAAATTCAAGAAATCGTTACCGCCGCGCGCGAATTGCGTGCCGATCACAAGCTCGATCCGAAACAGGTGTTCCCCGCAACTCTGAAAGCGAAGATCGCGCCGGATGATCTTGCCGCCATCGCCAGTCTGGCAAGACTCGAATTCGGACCGGTCGGCGAGGGCGGGTTCTCGCGCTCTACCGCCGATTTCGATCTGCTCATCCACGCAACCAGAAACGGCGCATCGAAACTCGAAGCGCGAGCGCGCATTCAGAAGGAAATCGCGCGGCTGGAAGAGGTCATCGCCAACTCCGAACGGCAGTTGAGCGATCCGGTTTTTCTCAGCCGCGCTCCGGAAAAAGTGGTCAGTAGCTTGCGCGCCAAGCTCGCCGGCTATCGGGCGCAACTCCAGAAGAACAAAGTCCTGCTCGCGGGCGAGTGAATGTTCGACACGACGCATCCGGAAGTCCGCGCCGCTGTCGAACGCGCCTTGGCTGAAGACATTGGCTCGGGCGACATCACTTCGCAGTTGACGATTCCTGAAAATCTG
>JBOGMI010000753.1:0-2925 GCA_050746645.1 Bryobacteraceae bacterium
TCCCTCCGCCGCCCGGCCAGAATCCGGCGCTACTGCATTCGTGGGAATAAGCTTCGCGCGTGACCGCATCGGCTCCTTCGCGTTCCGGCGCCCGTTTTCCGGAAAACCGCGTCACGGCGAGATCGAAGCTGCCCCAGAAGAAATGCACCGGGCTGGCCTTCCCGGTAAACCGCCCGCGGAATTCCTTGAAAACGGAATCGGATGCAAGAAGAATCCGCCAAAATCGATGAGCATATTCGGCGTCGTATGCGGCGTGGTGCTCATCCTGCTCGAAGGGAATTGGATCCGGCACTTCTTGCGGCATTGTCGAGATCTTTACGTCGATTCCCACCGAGTGCAGCGCCGCCATGAACTCGCGGTAGAAATCGGCCACCGAGCGGGGATAGAGCGGCAGGAATTTCGCGAGGCCGTCGCTCGTGCGGATGGCAAGGTTGTGATCGATAAAATCGAAACCGATATCGAAGGTGCGGTCGCCTTGCGGAATCGGCGATGTGGAAAGGCCGCGGACGGTGACGTACAGCGGCACTTCCCACCAGTGATTGACGCGTGGGCTCAATGCCGCTCTTACTTTTCCTACGACCTGCGTCCACATGTGAAGCGTGGCGTAGGTATCTTTCCATTCCTTCAGCGGCAGCGCGGGCCAAGGCGCTTCCTGCCCGGCTGATTTCGCTCGTTGCACCGCAGGCTTCATGAGCACCTGTAGATAATAATAATCGGACGAGTTGAGCCCAGTTCACATGCGTCGAGCCAGCGACGAATTGCGATGCTCGTTTTGCGGTAAGGAGCAGGCCGCCGTCGGGAAGCTGATTAGTGGGCCGAACGATTATCCGCGAGCCTATATTTGCGACGGTTGCATCCTCCAGTGCTGGAAGGCGCTGCGCGATCTGCCCGATCCCTCGGGCGAGCATACTGCAAATCCTCAACGCTGCTCATTCTGCAGGAAGAGTATCGATGACGTCACGTCGGTTCCCGCATCGGGTAATCCGCCGGCCGCTCTGATCTGCCGCGAGTGCGTTTCGGTTTGTGTCTCCATATTGAAGGATGATGCTCTGATTCCAGACTTTGAAACGAGAGCTCGCAGGCTGAAAGGCAAAGTCGCAGTGATCGCCGGAGCCAGCCGGGGCTGTGGACGCGGCATTGCCTTGGCGCTTGGTGAACATGCGGTTACGGTCTATGTCACCGGCCGTTCCATCCGCGGCGGTCCTCCGCCGATCGATAAAATCTCCGGCACGATTGAAGAGACCGCGGAGGAGGTCACGCGGCGCGGCGGCGTTGGCATACCGGCGCGCGTCGATCACACGGATGCGGAGCAGGTCAAAAAGCTGTTCGAGCGCGTGCACGCCGAACAGGGGCGCCTTGACATTTTCGCTTGCGCTGTTTGGGGCGGTAACGAGCGCTTCGTCGATCCGATATGGAAACAGCCCTTCTGGAATTTGCCGGCTGAATTCTGGGACGACTTCATGGGCGCCGGACCGCAGGCGTTCTGGATTGCGGCGCGCGAGGCCGCGCGGCTGATGTCGCAGCAGCGCTCCGGATTGATCGCGGCGATCAGCGAGCCGATGATCGACCCGGGCAAGTTCAGCGGCAGCGTGCAGTGGGATCTGTTCGAGCATCTCCCGCACTACGCTCTCAATCGTCTGGTCGCGAGCCTGGCTCCCGAAGCCCGGAAAGCCGGCGTCACGTTGCTGGGCCTGCTGCCGGGATTCATGAAAACCGAACGCGTGCAGGTCCATATGCGGGACGAAGCGCTCCAGAAGCGCTACCGGTACGATCTGGCGGAATCGACCGAATACACCGGCCGCGCCGTAGTGGCACTGGCTTCCGACTCGAATGCGATCGCAAAATCGGGGCGACTGATCTTCGTGGGAAATGCGGCGAAGGAATATGGATTTACCGATATCGACGGCCGCTATGTCGAGAATTTCTATCGGGCTACCGGGCGGTTGTAATCAACCGGCTACCGGCGCTGCCTCAACGATCGAAACCAATTCTCCGGGAACCGGAGTGATTCCGCGGCACTCGAAACCTGCGCTGTCGAATAGCGCTTTCCATTCGCGTGCGCTGCGCTCTTTGCCGCTGGTAACCGCAAGCATATTGAGATCGCTCATCAGCCGCTGTTCCAGTTCCAAATCGGCGTGATCGACGATATCCGGTAGAACGAACTCGATCACGAGCAGACGGCCCTCCGGCGGCACCGCGGACCGGCAGCGGCGCAGAACCTCAACGGCGCCCTCGTCCTGGTACCCGTGGAGCACATGTTTCATCATGTAGACCTCGGCGCCCGCCGGTATGAGTTTGGAGAGATCGGCGGCGACGAGATCGCAGCGCGCAGCGAGGCCCTCCCGGTCGAAGCGAGGCTTTGCATCTTCGATGGTTTCCGGGCGGTCGACGAGCATGCCGCGCACATTCGGAAACAGTTTGAGGACCGCTGCAATCAGCGCGCCGCCGCCTCCGCCCAGGTCGGCAACGGTGGTGTATTTCGAAAAATCCCATGCGCGGGCGATGGGCATGTAGTCTTCGGCGGGAGCCGTGCCCATGACTGCACGGAAAATAGCTCCGGCATCGGGATCCTGCGACCAGCGCGAGACCACACCCGCACGTTCCATGATACTCATGGCGTTATCGCCGGTTCGAACGCACTCGGCCAGATAGGACCAACTGTCGGCAAGTAAGTCCGCCCAAAACACCACGGCGGCCCACTCGGAATTCGCGGTATCTTTGCGTGGCGGTTGACCGGCTTCGGTAAGGATGAAACAAGCCGGTTTGGTTTCGGCGACAATGCCGAAGCTTGCTAAATTTAACAAAGCCACAATCCGCTGTAAGGCGATGGGAAATTCCTCGGCATCGGCCACGTTGCCCGGATAGACGTGATGGCAGAGGCTGAGCCCGTTTTCCCCGTCCAGCACATAGCTGAGGCCGACCTGG
>JBOGMI010000754.1:0-3831 GCA_050746645.1 Bryobacteraceae bacterium
CCTGGAGATCGCCCCTGCTATCGCGATCCTTCTGCATCCAGCAATCGTCGATGGTCACCGTGTTGTACCCGCGCGCAGCAAGGCCGGTCCTTACCAATCCTTTGGCGTTGGCGAGAATAGTCTCCGCAGTATAACCGCATTGGTAGTGCGCCCAATCGTTCCAGCCCATAGGCGGGGTGGGCGCCAATTCCTGGCGATTGGCGCCCGCTGCAAAGCCGGGCATCGCCACCGCCCCGATCAAGGCGAACAGGAGGATGTTCAAAGAAAGGTGAAATGAATCGGAAGTTCGGCTATGCATAACCTATCGCTGGCTCGTCTAATGCGGCCCCTCAATTCAACGCTGGAATCGCTACTCCATCCGCCCGAGGGTCTGTGGCTCCAAAATTTACATCTAATTTACTATCGTGTTCGACCGCGTTTCCCCGGCCCACGACCTGTGGGCAAGGGGACACGTTCACCGGCTTTCGACGGCGAAACACGCTCGCGGAAGAATCAGCTCTGAAGCGAAGAAATCACAGAATCAGACGGCGGCGGCGGTTATGAGCGCTGGGCCGGAGCGGGCGTCAGGCCGTGGCGCCGCATGATCTCGGCCATTTTGGCCCGGTCCGGAGGACCGCCACCAGCCGCCTTCAACACGGCGGCGGCCTCACGGAAATAGAGCGGGCCGATGGCGGCCGGCGTAATCACGCAAAGCGCCTTCGCATCAGCTTTCCCGTGGTTGTCGAAGCGGTGGACCGAGCCTCGCGGAATGCAGAGACCCTGCCCCGGACCAACCTCGATCGGTTTCCCGTCAACCGTCCAGGTCAGCGCTCCTTCCAGGCCGTAAACGGTCTCCTCATAATGATCGTGGCTATGTGCAGGTGCAGGCAGCGGCTGCGAACCTTCTACGGTGAGCTCGAAGGCCGCAATGCTGCCGTTCGAGTCATCGCCGGTGAGCAGAAATCTCACCGCAAGTCCACCGATGGGAATCGTCTCATCGGAAGGATTCGTGCGAACGTTAGCCGTTGGTTGTGACAAGTGGCCTCCTCGTGGTAAACTCCATTTACCATCGCTTTCAATAGTAAACGAAATTTACCATCGTGTCAATACATGAGATTTCACCGCTGAAAACGGAGGATATGCTGATCGGCGCCCTATTACGCGTGCCGGCTCAAGCCATCCATCGCCGCATCATTCGCGGGCTCAACGCTGCTGGTTTCGACGAGCTACGGCTCCCTCATATCGTCGTGTTCCAGTTCCCGGGTCCGGATGGGGTAAGCCCGGGCGTTCTCGCCGCGCGCGCGGGTATCAGCAAACAGGCAATCAACCAACTGCTCGGCAGCCTGGAAGATTCCGGCTATGTCGTTCGGGCCTCCGGTCCGCACAAGGGCCGCATGCGAGTGGTTCGTTTCACCAAACGAGGACGCGCCGCATACGCGAAAATCATCGACATTCTTCGCGACATTGAGCGTGAGTGGAGCGCTGAATTGGGACCGAGGCAATTCGCTCAACTCAAGGCTCTGCTATGCCGTGTCTGGAACACCCCCCTGGTCCGCTAACCGACGGCTAGCGTAAGGATCGGCGAGGCCAAGTGATGAGTGACGACAGATCTCTATCGGAAACGGCCCGGCCGGCAAAGGTCGAGCAGGGCTGGCATGGCTGGTGTCGTCGCGGTGAGTTCTTTAGCATGTGGGGCAGCTTGGCAAGCTGCGGCTGATTGGCAATCGGCCCGCCCGATCCAGCCCGCATCAACGCATCCCTGGAGGGGGAAGGGGACGGTCCCCCCGAATCCCATTCCGCGCGAAGTCTTAGTGCCCGAACCGGAACCCGAGGCTGCCATTCCAGACCCGCCATGGTTCCTTGCCCATCGCTCCGCTCTTTGCGGGCGCGTTGAAATTTTTCATGAGATGGCTAGCTGCTCCCACCCAAACATGCCGGCCGGCGTCAACTGCAATCTTTCCACCGAGAATGCCTTGCGTTATCCAGACGTCGTTAAAAGGAGTCATCTTGCCGACCAGGCCCGGCTCGATTAGCGTGTTGGCAGGTTTCCAATAATCGATTCCGCCGAATTCAGCAAATAGCTCGGTTCGCCCCTGATCCAGCGGCAATGTGGCCTTTGCACCGAACGGCGGCAGAGTGGGCCGCACCCGTTCCATCGTGGAGCGTACAAGGCAGCCCGGGCAGGCCATCCCGTGCGATGTAAACGGACCCGGCGTGAGGAGCCACGGAAGTGCGCGACCAGGCACTGGGCCCGGTGTTTTCTTCGTGACTCCCCATGATTTGAGCGTGATGTTCCTCAGAAGGTAGGGAGGCGAATCGGTCGCGCGCACGGGCCAGTGCTTCCGCTGCGCGGATTGGAAGGAAGGCGCCTTTTCAGCAGCGGGCAGTGTTACTTCGGGTTTGGAACGTACTGTTGCAACGCCCGCGGTCTGAGCGAACATTCCAACGCCTCCGCACAAAAAAGGAAGCAGAAGATAACTAGCGACTCGCCGCATGCGTGGGTCCTCCTAATGCCCACCTCCAAGAGTAACGCTGGTCCGCCTACGGGTATTCCCCGCAACCGTCTAGCTCGGCTGCGCATCGGTAGCAGAAGTGTCTATACGAATCGGGTTAACTGGCGCTTTGGTTCTGCTATCGTCGACGGCGGCTTTTGGCCAGCATTTCTCATACGGCGCCGTAGCCGGAACAACGCTCACGGACGATTTCAATTCCCTCTATCGCCCTCCGCCAGGAGGTCCTCTGGGGATGGGTGAGTTGGTGAAATCCGACGGCAAAAGCGTGATTGTGGGTCCGATGCTGGAATGGAACTTCTCGCCGCATTTCTCACTGGAAACCGACGGACTATTTCGCGAGTTGCACTACCAAACCGCTCACGCCGGGAATCATTACCCGACGGTCACGTGGGAGTTTCCTGTCCTCGCCAAGTATCGCCTGTTTTCTTACGGGACAGGAAGCGCGGCGGTGCGGCCTTTTTTGGAGGCGGGGCCGTCCTTCCGCACAACCGGAAACCTGAATGCGAATCCGTCGCACACCGGGATCTCGGCGGGGGCTGGCCTCGATTTCCGCCTTTCCCATTTCGATATCGCGCCAACCTTGCGGTATACGCGCTGGGCGGAAAACAGCCCGAACGAGCTTCGCGCGCGGCCCGACCAAATCGAGCTATTGGTTGCCTTCAGCCATTGTTCGGGCTTAGATTCCCACCCGTTCGGGAAACGGCTTTCGCTCGGAGTGGTTCTCGGAACCAATTTGATCGGCGATTATCCTTCCAGGTCGTCAACCTACGTCAACGCGGCTACCGGGACGAAAGTAGCCTTTTCCTACCGGTCTGGGTCGCGCAGTTTTCTCGTGGGGCCGGCGTTGGAGTTCCGGCTGGCGGACAATTTTGCGCTCGAAGCGGATGCCATATACCGGCCAATCCGCCAATATACTTCTTCAAGCTGGATCTACCACGGCCAGATCCTCCCGCAATCGGGCGAGAGCAGCTTTGTTACCTGGCAGTTCCCCGTTTTGGCAAAATACGCGCTTCCGATACGGCTTCTCGGGCTAAGGCCATTCGTAGAAGCGGGACCGTCGTTTCGCATCGGAGGTTCGGTAACACACTACGGATAGTAGGCTTTACTTTCTGAGTTTATTCGGCCGGGCGTGGGGGCGGGCTCCACAATTCGCAGCAGGCGGCACCTCGGGAATTTGGGGGACAGTCTGGATCTACTACTAATCTGAAGTGCCCGTCTATTCGCCGATAATCTTCACCAACACACGTTTCCGGCGCCGCCCGTCGAATTCGCCGTAAAAGATCTGCTCCCAGGGGCCGAAGTCCAGTTCGCCTTTGGTGATGGCGACTACCACTTCGCG
>JBOGMI010000755.1:0-10141 GCA_050746645.1 Bryobacteraceae bacterium
ACCCAATAGTGTCGCCAGGCTGCGCGCGCCGTTCGGGTGTAGTAATTGACGCCCCTTCGCGAAGGGGACTGAAACCGCGCAACACCAACGGCCTGAGCATGGCGGCCGAGGGTAGTAATTGACGCCCCTTCGCGAAGGGGACTGAAACCCGTTGGTGGGCTGGCGGCGCTTGGGCTCCGGATTGTAGTAATTGACGCCCCTTCGCGAAGGGGACTGAAACACAATTGAGTCTGTCGGAAAGCCACTGGGAAAGTCGAGAAGTAATGAATGCCCTTCCGCGAAGAGCGCGACCGTCCGGTGGCGTTGAAGAAAGCCAAGAAGAAACTGATCACGCAGAAGCAGGCAGCCGCCGAGATGGGCTTGAGCGAGCGGCAAGTAAGGCGTCTGTTACGGAGCGAAGCGTCGCGGAGACAGAGCCGTGCTGCACGCCGGGCGGGGCCGGCGATCGAATCGCAAGATTGGGGTGACCGGCCAGCGCGCTCAGGGATACTGAAGACATGACACCAGGACAGCCGCAGCCCAAAGTTCACCTCGCCACCACGCCCGATTACCGCGAGGGCTATGCCAATAGCGTGCAAATGCGCGTGAGCTTGTGGGATTTCTTCCTGCTCTTCGGCACCATTAATCAATCCGCGCCGGACGCCGTGACCATCCAGAATTTTCAGGGCATCTTTTTGAGCCCGGCCCAGGCGAAGGCGCTCGCGAATGTGCTGCAGCAAAATCTGAAGCAGTACGAATCGGCCTTTGGCGAGATCCACTTGGAGGCGCAGGCCTCCTCCGGCGGGATCGTTCAGTAAAACGGGCATGCCGGCGCGCGCCCGCCCCGCTAGGCGGCACAAATGGGTCCCGCTTGCTCTCTGCTTCGCGCTGTTTGCGCTGCCGCTATTCGTCATTCATCTCCCGTTTCTGCACTTGCCGTTTTTCTGGGACGAGCTGGGGCAGTTCATTCCCACCGCTCTCGATCTGTTCCGCCACGGCGCCTGGATCGCTCATTCCACTACACCCAACGTGCATCCGCCCGGAGTGGAAGCCTATCTCGTGCTTTGGTACGAGCTGTTCGGTTATTCGATCGCCATCACTCGCGTAGCGATGCTGGTGCTCGGCTCGTTCGGGCTGCTGCTGACGTTTCTGCTCGCGATCCGGCTGAGCCGCGGAACGCCGGGCGCTCCGGCTTTTCTGCCGCCGCTGCTGTTGCTCGCCTCTCCGCTGTTTTTCACCCAGAGCATGATGGCGCAATTGGACATGCCCGCGATGGTGTTCACGCTGCTCGCGCTGCTGCTCTTCCTGCGAGAACAATATGCCGCGGCGGCAGCAGCCAGCGTTGTGCTGGTGCTGACGAAGGAGACCGGGCTGGTGGCGCCTTTTGTTTTCTTCCTGGCGCTCGTGGCGCAGAAGAAATGGAGGCGCGCCAGCTATTTCGTTGCGCCCGCCGCCGCGCTCGGGCTATGGCTCATTGTGCTGCACAACGGCACCGGCTATTGGCTCGGCAATCCCGGCTTCGCTCACTACAACGTCGGCTATGCGCTGCATCCGGTGCATGTCGCATTTTCGTTCGTGCGCCGCTTCTACTATCTCTTCATTGCCGAATTCCGTTGGATCGGCTTGGTGGCGCTGCTGCTCGCGCTTCGCAACCGAGCCACGCGGCGGGTCTTCCATTCGCCTGCCTGGCGCGTGACCATTGCGGTTGCCGCGGCGCAGATCGTGCTGGTGTCCGTCTTAGGCGGCGCGGAACTGGAACGCTATCTTCTCCCCGTTCTTCCGCTGTTTTATATCGCGGTCAGCATCGCGCTCGCCGCTTTTCGAAGACGGGTGAGCTTTGCCGCCACCGCCGCTCTTGTGGCCGGCCTTGTCGCCTGCCTGTTCTGGAATCCGCCCTATCCGTTTCCTTACGAAGACAATCTCGCGATGGTGGACTTTGTCCATCTCCAGCAGATCGCGGCCCGCTTCGCCGAGCGCAACCTGTCCGGAGATACCATCGCCACCGCTTGGCCCTACACCTCGGCGCTGGAACATCCCGCTTACGGGTTCGTTCACCGGCCGCTCAAGGCCATCGAAACCAATGATTTTCATTTCGACTCGATCCGCGCCGTTCCGCCGTCCCGCTTCAATGTTCTGATCGCCTACACCCGCACTTGGACGCCAAAGGGTGGCGCGATTGCGATTCCGTTTGTGCGCCGGTTTCTGCGACATTTTTATCAATGGCAGCCGGAGATTACCGCCGCGCAGTGCGCCTCGCTCGGCCTCGATCCGCTGGTCTCCTGGCGCTTGCACGGCCAGCAGATCACGATTTACATCCGCAAGCACACGCCCGTTTCTTCCGGAAGGGTCAAGGCGAGCAGCGAGAAACCCGGTATGGGCGGCTACGGGAAGGATCACGATCTGGCGGACTCCGCGCCCGGGCTGGTGCGCGAGGGCAGTTGCGGCATGAGAGGAACATAGCAGGGTAGGGTCACCCGGCCAATCGCGTGCGCGGCGTTGCTAACGCTCGGGGGTTTGTTTGCCGTTGAGCCGCTCGATCTCGCCAAGCATGGTTTCGATTACCAGGTCGTCGCCGACTTTGGAGTTGAGCATGAGGTGGTAGAGAGAACGCAAGGGCCAGTTAAGACCGTAGTAGCGCTTGACGAAAGCGGCGCGCTCGCGGTCGACGCTTTCGATCAACTCCTCGGCCTCCTCGCGGCTCCTCTGCATGGCCAACCCGAGGCGCCGGATCTTTTCCTCGCGCGGGGCAAAAATGAAGACCGTGAAGGTATCGTCGCGGCCGCGCAAGAACCAGGTGGCGCCGCGGCCGACAATCACCGCATTCCCTTGCTGGGCGATATCCAGCGAGATCTGCTCGAAGATTTCGGCCAAGTGCTCGCCGTCCAGCAGTTCGAGATTGCCGCCCGAAAAGCTCGCTTCGTTGCTGCCGCGCATGAAGGCTTTCACCAGCCGGTAGAAGCCGGTATCGCAGCGTTCTTCGCGCTGCTCCACGGTTTTCACGTCGCAATGCAGCCGGCGCGCGATCTCTTCCGTAACTTCGCGGTCCCAGAGCTTCCAGCCAAGGCGTTGGGCAAGCTTCTGCGCGATGGCGCCCCCACCGGAGCCGAACTCGCGCTCGATGACAATGTTCCTGATCACGTCCGCCCCGGAGGCAGTATAGCGAAATCCGACGGCGTTCCGCCGGAGTCAGCGAACTCCGCTCCAATATCCCTCGCGCGCCTTCACCACCGCGTCCGGACGATTCTTAACGCTCACTTGCAAGCGGTGAAAACCGGGCGCGGTTCCTGCTTTCGGTGTAAACGAAAGGAAATAGCGGCTGTGAATGTCGGCGCCCAGCGCAATCAGATCATTCGTCAGTTTGGATTTCGTTTCGAACCCCATTCGTCGGCCTCCTGTTTCCGAAGTCAGCGCCCGGACGGTGTTTCGCTTCGACAGGCGAAGCAAATCCCCGATTCCGGCGATAAAATCCGGCGCGCCCGGCGAGTAGTCGCTCGCCTTGGTGGTCCAGGGGGTGAGATAGCTCGAATAAGTGAGCGCATAGATGATCACGCCCGACCGTTGCATCCTTTCGAGCAGACTGCTCAGCTTGGTTTTGCTGCCCCGGTCTTTGCTCTCGCCGATGATGAGAATAGTCGGCCGCCGCGGCCCCGGCCGGGAGTGCAGCATGTCGAGGGCCTTGCCGACCGCATCGATCATTCGGCCCGAGCCGCTATCGGAAGCCTTCAGATCGCTAAAGACATCCGTGATCGCGTCCGCGTTGGAGGTGAAATTTTCCAGCACCGTGACTCGGTCGTCGAAGGAAACCACAGCGGCTTCGCCATTCGCCCCCACCACTGCCTCCGGAATCGCAGCACCCACCTTCTTAATTTTTTTCAGCGCCGCCGCGCAGCGCTCGGTGGTCTGAATTAAGACGACTAAAGCAATGGGCGCCAAGCCTTCGTCGACCACATCCAAATGAAAGCGGCGAACGTTTCCGTCGTCGGTCAAGACGAAATCCGAAGCAGTCAAGCCATAGATCGGATGTCCCTGCTTGTCCGTAACGCTTGCGGGCACCACCACCAGCGGAACCGTGGTTCGCAGGGTTGTGTTCTGGCCCAAAAGGCAAGCGGCCGCCAGTATCGCGCAAAGGATTCCGGACGAGATCGGCCCGTTCCGAAAGCACATTGGCATCCGGGAAGAACTCACAGACCATTGTCACTAATCCGGTCAATGGCTCTTCAGCATCCGCCGCGTCATCTGCCGCATCTGGGCGAAGGCGATCGCGGCATAAGGATCGCCTCCCGTGAGGTTAGGGAGAAACGGCTGCACCAGGATCTTGCCCGCGTCCGCCTTCTTTCCCGAATGCTCCAGCGATGATGCCAGCATGGCGCGAGCCCGCAGGTCCGCATTCCCCGAAGCTTTCAGCAGCGCCCGCCAGACCTGCGCCGCCTGGGCATAGTGGCCGAACAGGAAAAAGCCATAGCCGAGGACCGTCTGCCTGGTCCCGCTATTGAGCGGCGATGCCTCGACCTTGGTCCGCCATTCGGCGGGCGGAAGATCGGCGTTCGCAATCAGTATCGCCACTTGTGCAAATACGCGTGCGATGGCAGCCTTCGCCAGCTTGGTTCCCTGCGCGGCCGAGCGCTTCGCTCCCGCCACCTTCCCGCCGGCTGCCTGCCAAACGGCGATTTGGCTCCAAGCGATCGATTGCAGATCGGGCTGAGCGAACTGCGCCGCTTCGAGCCGCGAAATCGCCTGCGGCATTTTCCCCGATATGGCGAGCCAGTTGGCTTCCGCCAGCGGCGCAAACGGCGCTTTCGATTTCTCGATCTGCCGCAGGTATTTTTGGAAGACCGAATCCGCCCGCGCCGGGTCTCCTTCGAGTAAGATGCAGGCCGCCAAATCCGGCAGAATGTCGGGATCGCCAGCGAGACTCTGGAAAATTTTTTCTGCCTTTGGAAACTGCTTGGTTTCGAGCAAACCCCCGGCCAGATGCATCTGAATACTTACATTGCCGGGGTCCACTTCCGAAGCCCGCTTCAGCAGCGCCACGCCATTTTCGTCCCCTTGCAGAAAGCGAACGGCGGCCAGGCCGGTGAGCGCGTCCAGATTGTTTGGCGCAATCCGGAGCAATGCCGACGCCGCGCTCGCCCGCTGCTGGAGCGGCGCATGCGCCAAGCGCGAGGCAAGCTCATCGAAGCGTGCGCGATCCAACGGCGTAAATGTTTTCTCATGAGCCCGAGCCTTTGCGAGCAGCGCCTTTACGCCGCCCGGATTGGCTGTCGTGAGCACATGAATCGCCGAGACGTAGGCCATGCCGAACCCGGGGTCGAGCGCGATCGCCCGATTTAAGGCTTCCACCTGCTTTTTTGTATCGGAAGTTTGCGCCGCCGCGGCAAAAGCTCGAAGCGCCTGTTGATTCCTGGTCGAGTAATCGGCTGCATCCGCATCGATCCTTTTCGCCAGCGCGTCGAGCGTAGCGATCAGCCCGGCGGCCGGCCCTGCGCCTTTCACCATGCGCCGGTTGCGCTGCGTTTTCAAATCGCGGAGAAACGCTTCCACATGGATGCGCCCGCGCCGCTCCTCAACTGTGGTTTCGAGCATTTCCGCGGCTTGGCCCCGATAGGCGCTCGATTCATCGGTGGCGATCACTGGCACGAATCGCCGCGAAGTGCCGAGGTCTTCGGCAAACACCAGCGCAACCGCCGCCTTCATCCACTCGGAAGCAGGGTCCGCAATCAAAATGTTAGCGGGAAGAATCGCAACTCGTTCGGGTCCGGGATCCCGCCGGTGCGAACAGGTGCAAAGCGGAAGTATTAATAAGACGAGAAGAGCGGGGGATTTGAGACGCAGGGCATCCTCTGGCTACAAGGGTTTCTCCCAGCTAGAGTATCGCACCTCCCCGGCTACAGCGGTTTCGGATTTTCGGCAAGAAGCTGCTGGAAAGCCGCGCTTTTTTTCAGCGCTGCGAACTCCGGCATCTTCGGAATGTTCTTACGGTTCTTCAGGCCCTCTTCGAGCGCCTTACGCAGATAAAGTAGCGCATCGTTGCTGTCGCCCAATTTGGCGTAGACCTTGGCCAGGTAGAGGTGGAATAAAGCGCGCTGGCGGATGCCGCGCTCCTGCATCACGGTGCCGAATCTGCTGTTCTGCCAAAACACATTGGGATCGATCCGGAGCGCATCCGCGTAAGCCGCCATGGAGCGTTTGTATTTTTTTCGGCTGAAATACGCTGCGCCCAAATTCGCGTATACCGAAGCGGGCGGGTTCTCGCCATACAGCCGCAAAGCGCGTTTATATAGCTTGATGGACTTCTTGTATTTCTTCTCCCCGTAAAAGATGGTTCCCAAATTGTTCACCGCCTGCGGGTACTTGGGGTCCAGCTTGATGGCCCGCTTGTAATACTTCTTGGCCAGGCGGAACTGGAGCAACTCATGAAAGGCGATGCCGATCTTGTTGGTCAGCACGGCCGAATTGGGCGGCCCTTCGCGATAGGCGACGATCGCCTCGCGGAACATTTTGCGGGCCATGTAGATATCGCCGCGGACCTGCGGCGATAGCGGACGCGGCAATTGCTCCACGTCGGGAAGGCTCAGCCCGGCGGCGGAGACATTCACGGGGGGCGACTGTTCGGCCCCTAACGCGGCGGCTGCAAACGACAGCGCCAGATAAATCAAAGCGCGGCAAGAATGCCGGGTACGAGAAAAATACATCTCCCGATCCCCCTGTTGGACTACTATATACCTTTTTTGACCGAGCCGCTCGCTCCCGCGCATCGTCGATTTTGCCTTCTTTGATCGCCGTGTGGACGGAATCCGGCGCGGCATGCCAGTTCCGCCGTCTATACTGTAGACAGCACCCTGGAGGTTCCATTGTCGTCCCAGCGACGGTATCTTTATCTTGTTCCCTTGTTTGTGGGGCTATGCGCCCTGATTGGCGGCGTGTTCGGCCCGGGCGCGGAGCCCGTTGCGGCGGCGGCGCAACAGAGCGTCGCGAACACTTCCGATGCGGATATAAAAGGCAGCCTGGAGTCCTTCACCAAGGTCTACGACATCATCGAGCAAAATTCCGCCGAAAAGCTGTCGCCGGACAAGGGTATTTATCAAGGCGCGATTCCGGGTATGCTGCGGACGCTCGATCCCCACTCAAACTTTTTCGGCCCCAAAGCTTACGCGCACATGCGCGAAGAACAGCACGGCACGTACTTCGGTATCGGCGCGGTGATCGGCCCGCAGCCGCGCACCGGCAAATCGATGGTCATTCGCCCGCTCGGCGGCTCACCGGCTTATAAGGCGGGACTTCGGCCCGGCGACATCTTCCTTAAAGTCAACGACACGCGCGTCGACAACAAGACCACCACCCAAGTGGCCACTCTGCTCAAAGGCCCGAAAGGAACCAAGGTGGATGTAACGGTCAGCCGGGAAGGCACTTCGAAGCCGATCACGTTTCATCTGGTCCGGGCCCAAATCCCATACGGTAGCGTGGATAAGGCATTCTGGGTCAAGCCGGGGATCGCATACCTGCACATCACGTCGTTCAGCGATACCAATACCTTCCAAGAGGTGAACGACAATCTGAGGCGGCTTGGTGAAAAGAACATCAAAGGCCTGATTTTAGATTTGCGTGAAAATCCCGGTGGGTTGCTGCACGAAGGCGTGGCGGTGGCCGGACGCTGGCTCGATCCCGGTCAGGTTGTGGTTTCCCACAAAGGGCGCGTCTACCCGGACCAGGCGTACCGCGCGCATGGCGGCAAGTATGGCGAGAGCTATCCGATCGTGGTGCTGGTTGACCGCTATACCGCTTCGGCGGCCGAGATTGTCAGCGGCGCCTTGCAGGATCACGACCGCGCCTGGCTTCTTGGCGAGACCACCTTCGGCAAGGGTCTGGTGCAAACCGTGTATCCGCTATCGGACCATACCGGCTTGGCCTTGACTACGCAGCACTACTACACACCGAGCGGGCGTTTGATCCAGCGTGATTACTCGCATATCTCGTTCCTTGACTATTACTACGGCGATCGGTCCAACAAGCCCATCAAATCGGAGCTGAAAGAGACCGATCTCGGGCGCCCGGTGTACGGCGGCGGCGGCATCACACCGGACGAGAAATTTCAGGAGCCGAAGCTCGACGCTTTCGAGATGAATACGGAGAATCGCAACGCGTTTTTCGATTTCTCGGCCTACTATTTTTCCAATCACAGCACGAAGCTGCCGCACGGCTGGATTCCGCCCGAGAGCGTGATGAACAGCCTCCACGATTACCTGATGAAAGAAAAGATCCCGTTCACCGAAGCCGATTGGACGCGCGATCATTCGTGGATGCGCCGGCATCTGCGCGCTCAAATGTATGTCACGGCATTCGGCTACGAGTCTAAAGTGAAGCTGGATGTGGATCAGGACCCCGAGATAGCGGCGGCTGTGGCGGCCATGCCGAAGGCGGCTCACCTGCTCGCCGAATCCAAGGCACATTTCGAGAGAGAGCGCGCGAGCCTGCGTTGAGAGCAAGCTTTCAGCAGACAGCGATCAGCAATCAGCAATCAGTTCAGATCACCGTCCTCGATACGGGCGGGCAGTATACGCATTTGATCGCCCGCCGGATTCGCGAGCTGGGCGTCTATGCCGATGTCCAACCGAGCGACACGCCTCTGGAGAGCTTGCAATTCCGTAAAGGGATCGTGATTTCCGGAGGGCCTTCGAGTGTGTACGAACCGGGTTGTCCGGAGATCGATCCACGCATTCTCCGCGCGGGGGTTCCGGTTCTCGGCATCTGCTATGGCCACCAGCTCATCGCGCATCATCTGGGCGGCAAAGTTGAAAAAGGCGAGCGCGGCGAATACGGCATCGCTCAGCTCACCGCGAACTCCACGGCTGCCGGCGACCCGCTTTTCGATGGCGTGGCACAGTCACAGATCTGGATGAGCCATCGCGATACGGTGATGGCCGTGCCGGCGGGATTTCAGGTGACGGCGGCGACGGAAGTTTCGGGCGTGGCGGCCATGTCGAGCGCAGACCGCAAGCTTTTCGGCTTGCAATTCCATCCTGAAGTCGTACACACCCATGCAGGTGCGCGTATGTTGCGCAATTTCGTCTTCGGCATCTGCGGCGCGGAGAAAGATTGGGATATCTCGCAACGTGTTCCGCTGGTCGAAGAGCAGATCCGCGCTGCCGCCGGCGAGCGAAATGTTTTCTTTTTCGTCAGCGGCGGGGTCGATTCGACCGTAGCCTACACGCTGTGTCTGCGGGCGCTCGGGCCGGAGCGGGTTTATGGCATCTACGTCGATAGCGGCTTGATGCGCAAGGGTGAAACCGATTTCGTTCGCGGCATCTTTCGCGAACTCGGGGCCAAGCATTTTCTGGCCGATTCCGCCGAGGAAGAATTCTTCGCGGCGCTCCGCGGCTTGCACGATCCCGAGCAGAAGCGCTGCGCCATCGGCGAGCAGTTCGTGAAGGTGCAGGAGCGCATCCTTGCCGGCGAGCATTTTCTTGAGGGGCATTGGATTCTCGGGCAGGGCACGATTTATCCGGATACCATCGAATCCGGAGGAACCGCCAAGGCCGACCTGATCAAGACGCATCACAATCGCGTGGCCGGTATCCAAGCGCTGATCGATTCCGGCAGAATGATCGAGCCGCTGACATCCTTTTATAAAGACGAAGTGCGCGAGATCGGACGCGAGATCGGCGTTCCGGAGAAATTTCTCGTCAGGCATCCATTCCCCGGCCCCGGGCTCGCGATCCGCTGTTTGTGTTCGACTGTCGAGGAACCCGTCACGCGCGATCGCGATGGCTTTCTGCTTCCGGTTCGCTCGGTGGGCGTGCAAGGCGATTCGCGCAGCTACCGGCATGCACTGGCGCTGGACGCTTCGCCGGAGGAGGCGCTGCCGAGCGCTCCCGAACTGATTAACCGGCGCTCCGACGTGAACCGGGTCGTGTCTCTTTGCGGCGGCAAGGCGCGGCTGGACGCGATGCACAGCTTTCCGGCGACCGTCACGAAAGGACGGCTCGATCTGCTACGCGAGGCGGACGCGATTGTGCGGGATCTCTGCGAACAGACCGGCTTCGAAGACCGCGTGTGGCAGTTCCCGGTGGTGCTGCTTCCGGTGGGCACAGAAGAACAACGCGAATCCGTTGTCTTGCGGCCCATTCAATCGGTGGACGGGATGACGGCGGATGCGGTGCTCATG
>JBOGMI010000756.1:0-1310 GCA_050746645.1 Bryobacteraceae bacterium
CCGGCGAGTACCAAATGGACGGCTTGGCGCCAGGCACATACTTTGTCAAAACGTTCCTGCGGCGGCTGTATATGACCTTCGCTCCGCTTCCGGCCGCGCAGCAGGCGTATGCGGGGGAGTTTTATCCCGATGCTCCCGATCGCGCCGCCGCTCAGCCGATGCAGGTGCAGCCGGGCCAGACAACCGAAGCGGATTTCACGGTCAGAACCGTGCGCACGTTCCGAATCGCCGGCATCGTGACCGGCTTGGGAAAGGGCCAGCCCGCTTCGGTAACTCTCGAACAGCCGGACGGCGGCCGATTCTCTGTCCCGATACGCTTCAATCGCCGGACGGGACAGTTTGCCGCGTTAGGCGTTCCCGCCGGGTCTTACAAACTCGTGTTCCGGACTTACTCCAGATCGCAGGCAGGCTTCTATTATCAGGCAGGCTTCTATTATTCAGAAAAGCAGATCGATGTGGAAGCTGACATCACCGGGCTGAAAATGGACCCGCAGCTGCTCGCGCCGATTCCGGTCAAGGTTGTCCAGCCGCCTGATGCTCATGCTTCCGTGCAGCTCCAGCTTATTAGCGAGGATGGCACAAACAGCACTTATTCGGCCGCAACGCTCCCGCATCAGGCGCTGGAGGTTCCGGGTGCTCCTCCCGGCAGCTACCGCGTTGCCGTGCATACATACGGTTCCGCGTGCCTGGATAGCATCTTTTCCGGATCGGCCGATCTCATGTCGCAAGACCTGACCGTATCCGCCGGAGCCGCGCAGCCGCCGATCATCGTTACGCTGCGAAGCGATTGCGCCACGCTCAACGGAATGGTACACACCGATGGCCCCAAGGCGCCGGCCATGGTTCTGGTGGTTCCCGAATCCGGCGCCGCGGAGCCACATATCATCAGCGCCGCGCCGGAATCGCAGTTCAGCATCAAAGGATTTACTCCCGGCGATTACCGCGTTTACGCTTTCTCCACTCTCGCTGGTCTGGAATACACGAATCCGGACGCTCTGCGCGATTTCAATGCACAGGAAATTACGCTCAACCCGAATCAAACGACGAGCGTCTCACTGAACCTGATTGAGCGAGGGAATCGGTGAGAGCGGTTGCGATTTTGGTTTGCGCGGCGGCCTCGATCTTCGCGCAGCAGGCTAACTACAGCATCGCGGGCATCGCGGTCGAGCAGGGGACAAAGCAACCGCTGAGCCGCGCGCTCATGATCATCAGGACAACCGACGGCTCGAATCGGGAAAAGGCCTGTATCACCAACACAAACGGCGCCTTCCGCTTCGACGGTATTCCGCCCGGCAAATATATCCTGAACG
>JBOGMI010000757.1:0-3260 GCA_050746645.1 Bryobacteraceae bacterium
GCTGTTAATCGTTGCTCATCCTGACGATGACGTTGTCATCGGCGGCTATCTTGCCCGCGCCAGCCTCGACCAGCACAAGCGCATTGCAGTCATTTACTGCACTAATGGCGATGGGGGCGGCAATTCGGTTGGATACGAAGCCGGAGCGGCACTGGGCCAAATGCGCATTCAAGAAGCGCGGCGCGCCCTGCAATTTCTTGACATCAAAAACGCCTGGTTTCTCGGACAGCACGATAACCCGGGGCAGAATGTCCTGTGGTCGCTGGGCCGTTGGCATCATGGCGAGGTGCTGGAGGACGTGGTTCGCCTGATCCGGCTGACCAGGCCGGAGGTGATCCTCACCTGGCTGCCCGATCACGTCGTGGGCGAAGATCACGACGACCACCAGGCTGCCGGTGTGATCGCCACCGAGGCTTTCGATCTTGCCGGCGATCCTCTCGCGTTCCCGGCACAGATCTCCGCTCCGCGAAATCGAACCGGCATGGGAAACCTGACCGAAGGTCTGCATCCCTGGCAGCCGAAAAAGATCTACTACTTCACCGATGCATTCGAAGATTTCGGCCCTTACTGGCACGATGCGCGCGTCATTTCGCCGTTTCGGAAAAGCATCGTCGAGGGAACCGGTCCCGTTTTCTCCCAAACCGATATCTCACCGTCCCGGCACGTCTCATATGCCAAACTCACCGCCGAACACCAGCGCTTCTATATGACCCAGGAAGGAGATTTTGGCGTGAGTGCGCTCGCGAAGAACGATTTTCGCGACTTTAGTTACCCGACGCATCTGATCTTTGGCAAATCTCTGGTAGGCGGAAGTGTTACCGGAGATATTTTTGAAGGCGTGACGCCGGGGCCCGTACCGTTTACTCCTCCGCCCGGTTTCCACGGTCACGAGAATCCGCCAAAGCTTTCCCTCGAACTCGGCGGGCCTTGGGCGTTTTACCGCCAATTTTGGAAAGCGCATGATTTGCCGAATATCGCCAAACTGCTTCCTGTGCCCGAAATAGCGGTTGGTTTTGGCGGGACCCTGCACATTCCGCTTCTCATCTCAAACACCACCCGGAAGGCCGAAGTGGTCGAGTTGGTTTGCGAGTTGCCGGCCGGCTGGTCCGGAGGAACCAGGTTTGTCCAATACCCGGTGAAGCCGGGCGAAACCTATCCTGTCCAAGCAGAGATCGTTGCCCCGAAAACGGGCAGACATGAATGGCAGCAGATTCGATGGAACGCCGAGGTGAAAGGGCGATCCATTGGGACCGCTACTCTCCGGGTGTATTTGGGTACGAGCGGAATGCCGCAATAACGTTAACGCGGTGGCGGGGGAACTAACAGTGAAACAGCCCCTCGACCATTCAGCGGTGCAGTCGCTTAGGTGTAGCGCCCAGTGCTATACTGCTTGCAAGTGGTTCCTGGTAGCGGTAGGTGCGCATATTCAAGAACAAGCCGTTTACGCGCTTTGCAAACAAGTCCAGTGTCGGCGATGCGGCGCTATGCGAAGCCGTACAGGATGCCGAGCGCGGGTTGATTGCCGCCGATCTCGGCGGTGGCGTGATCAAGCAGAGGATTGCACGCCCCCGGAAAGGGGAAATCGGGCGGATTTCGGACACTTATCGTATTCCGGGCGGGATCACGAGCGTTCTTCGTTCACGGGTTCGCCAAGAATGAAAAGGAGAACATCGAGAAGAATGAGCTTACCGCTCTGAAGAAGCTCGCATCCGAGTTGCTGGCCTACGATGACAAAACCATTGCGAGGGTTGTTGCATCGGGAACGTTAGTCGAGGTTAAGTGTGATGAGAAAGCAATATCGTAGTCCCTTATTGGCGTCGATTCACGAGACCGCTGAAGGTCTCCATGCCGCCGGTGTAATGGGTAAGCGGACGATGCGTGAGTTCGACGAATTGTCTCTTACGCCGGTGCTGCCGCTGAAGCCTAAGGAAATCCGGGCGCTTCGCATGCGAGAGGGCGCCAGCCAAGCCGTTTTCGCACGTTATCTCAACGTAACTACGGGGCTGGTGAGTCAATGGGAGCGGGGTGAAAAGCATCCGCAAGGTGCTTCCTTAAAACTCCTCGCGCTCGTCGCGAAGAACGGACTCCAGGCAGTAGCGTAAATGCGCGAGACACACGCCGCCTGGGCTGGAATAACAGTTTGGCTCTGGGCGCTGGTTGTCCTCTACGGATTCGCGAGGGTGACGCAGGCATTTCCCGACAACATCCCGATCCTAGTAATCGTTGGCCTGCATGTGTTCACGCCGTTAGTGTTCGCCCTTGTTCACGGTGCACTCGGCTATGGCCGTCGTCGCATTCTTGTGTTCATCGCCCTGTGTCTGGTGATCGGGAATATATTTGAGAACCTGAGTATAGCTACCGGCTTTCCGTTCGGGCATTATCAATTTACAAGCGTGATGGGGCCCAAGCTCTTCCAAGTTCCCATCTTGCTCGGTCTCGCCTACATCGGAATGGGCTACGTTTCGTGGACGCTTGGGATCGTTCTCGTTGGAGACCTGAAACGGCCGCTTGCTGGGCATCGTGTTGTGACGGTGCCGTTGGTAGCAGCCTTCGCCATGGTCGGGTGGGATTTATCGATGGATCCGATCTGGTCGAATCTTGTGCATAGCTGGGTTTGGCGCAACGGCGGAGCGTATTTCGGGGTGCCGGTCAGCAACTTCTTCGGCTGGTATCTGTAAGCGCCTTATAAACCGCTGTTCCCAATGGGGTTTGGATGAGGCATAGTGGGCCAGGAGGGAGGTGGCCCGGCATGGAGCAGAAAAATAGGAACAGCGAAAACGATTGGCGCGAGCGGATTGCGGCGCAGGAGCGCAGCGGGTTATCGGTGAAGCAGTTTTGTGAGCAGCAGCAGATTACGGAGCAGCGCTTCTATGTTTGGCGGAAGCGGCTGCGGGAGCGCGAGCCGGTGCGATTCGCCTTGGTGGAAACCGGGCCGGGGCAGCGGCCGGCGGCGGAAGCGGGACTGGAATTGGTGCTGGCCAGAGGCGAGCGGCTGCGGATCGGCACGAGCGTAGATGCGGCACTGCTGCGCACGGTGTTGGAGGTGTTGCTCGGATGATGCATTTGCCGGCCAGCGTGCGGGTGTATCTTTGCCTGAGCGGCTGCGACATGCGGAAGAGTTTCGACAGCTTACATGCGCTGGTGAGGGATTATCTGGAATTGGACGCCTACGCCGGGCATCTGGTAGTTTTTGCCAGCCGCAGGCGGGACCGCGTGAAAATATTTTACTTCGATCGCGACGGCTTTGCGATTTGGTCGAA
>JBOGMI010000758.1:0-1240 GCA_050746645.1 Bryobacteraceae bacterium
TGGGCGGTGGCTTCTTTGGGGCTGCTGGTGTCAATGAGGTAATGCGCAAAGGGTTGCTTTTCTTCGAGCGGCATCTGCCGCGCGATTCGCGCCAGCACCCGCTCGCGCGTGAGACCGTCGCGGGCCATGCCGCGGCGAATTTGGGTTTCTTCGTCGCACGTGGTGAGAATGATTTGATCGAACCGTTGATAGCGGCCGGTCTCGATCAAAATCGCGGCTTCGACTACGGCGATGCCCTGCGGATTTTTCCGCTCGAACTGAGTCAGCATCTCCTCTTCGATCCGTATGACCGCCGGGTGTACCAGGGCGCTGAGCCGCTGGAGCGCTTCGGGCGAAGAGAAGACAATGGCGCCGAGCCTCTTGCGGTCGATGGAGCCGTCTGGAGCGAGGATATCGGGCCCAAACTCACGAACCGCTGGTTCGAACGCTTCCCCTCCCGATTCGAGAACCCGGTGCCCCAGCCGGTCTGCATCGATTACGAAACAGCCCAGCCGCTCCAGTTCGCGGCCAACGAAACTCTTTCCGGTGGCGTAACCTCCGGTCAGACCGACTCTTAGCATCCGAGGTGCTGTTCGGCGAGCGAGACCGTATTTGCCATGAGCATGGCGATCGTGAGCGGGCCGACGCCGCCCGGAACCGGCGTAAATGCCGAGGAGCATTCCTGCATGGCGCGCGGGTCGACGTCGCCCACGAGCACAGTCCCGTTCTTCTCAAAGGCGGCGAGGCGTTTGGCGTCATGCGCAAACAACCGCTGGACTTCGGTGCGGTCTGCAACCCGATTCATGCCGACATCCACAACAACGGCGCCCGGCTTGATGTAGTCGCTCGTGAGCAAGGCGGCTTTGCCGATCGCCGCGACCAGAATATCGGCGCGCCGGCACTCTTCGGCGAGATCGCGTGTCCGGGAATGACAGATGGTGACGGTCGCATTTTCGTGGAGCAGCATCAAGGCCATGGGCTTGCCCACGATATCGCTGCGGCCGACAACAACCGCGTGCCGGCCCGCAATGGGGATCTTGTAGCGCTTGAGCATCTCCATGATTCCAGCCGGAGTGCAGGCGCGGGGGGCGGGACGGTTGGCGACCAGAGAGCCGACATTAAAGGGATGGAATCCATCGGCATCTTTAGCGGGGTTCATCGCCAGCAGGACAGCCTGCGAATCGACATGGCGCGGAAGCGGAGATTGCACAAGTATTCCATCGATTTGCGGATCATTGTTAAAGTCATGGACGAGCTGGAG
>JBOGMI010000759.1:0-1146 GCA_050746645.1 Bryobacteraceae bacterium
CGCTGCAGCTCACGAACACGCTTTATAGGGGTGGCGCCAACACGCTGCTCGATGTCCGCGAAGCCGAACAGTTGGTGCAGAGCGCGGCTGCCGCCATTCCCGATCTTCAGCGCCAGATTGGACAGCAGGAGAACGCCATCAGCATCCTGCTCGGTGAGAATCCAAGCGCGATTGCGCGCGGCAAAGCGCTGCGCGAGCAGCCGCTGCCCAAAGCGATCCCGGCTGGATTGCCGTCCTCTCTGCTCGAACGCAGGCCCGATATTCGCGCGCAGGAACAAGCATTGATCGCCGCGAACGCCAACATCGGCGTGGCTAAAGCGCAGTTGTTTCCCACGATTTCGTTAACCGGCTCGGGCGGCGTGGAAAGCCCGGGTCTTACCAGCCTGTTCAGCACCGGCGCGTTGGCCTGGAACGCGGCCGGCGGGCTGACCCAGCCGATCTTCAATGCCGGGGCTTTGCGCGCCAACGTGAAAATCGCGCGCGCACAGCAGCAGCAAGCATTGCTTGCCTACAGGCAGACCATCCAGACCGCTTTCGAGGAGGTCTCCAACGCGCTCATCGCCTATCGTAAGTACCGCCAGTTTGCCCTGCACGAGGCGCAGTTGACCACCGCGGCCCAGGATGCCGCCCACCTATCGGAGATTCGGTTTAAAGGCGGTGTCACTACCTATCTCGAAGTGCTGACCAACGAGGCCAATTACTTTAACGACCAACTGGCGCTGGTTGCCGCTCAGCTAGACGAACGGCTCGCGCTGGTGCAGGTCTACAACGCCCTCGGCGGCGGCTGGCAATAAGTCCGCAGCGGGGCGACTTAGGGCGCCAGGACGTCCACTTCACTTGCGGCGCTTTCGGGCGCGCGGCTCACCGCAAGTGCCACGGCACGAATCCCGGCGCTGCGTGCCCGAAAAAGAACATTACAGAACGAAACGGCTCGATGTCGGTTTATTGTCGGAAGAGTACGGCGTATGCGAAAAGCGGCTTCTGGGCAACTTCCCGCAAGCCTTTTCGCACATCGCGCTCGTCAACGCCGCGATCCGATTAAGCGCGGTGCGACAGACCGGATAGCGATTGCCATAATGGCGGCAGGTATGCCGCTCCACGAATACGCGCGTAAACGCAATTTTGCCCAGACACCGGAGCCGAGAG
>JBOGMI010000760.1:0-1236 GCA_050746645.1 Bryobacteraceae bacterium
ATTGTCGGCGAATGGGCCGCCGAGTCAAAGGTAGATTCCGCCAAGCGGGATGCGCTGTTGTCGGAGTTGGATGTCTTTCGCGTCATTTTCTTTTCGGAACTGGAGCTGCAATGCAAGGAACTATTGAACACGACCCTCTGCTGGCTGCAATAGCCGCGAATGGGCGCGCTTCGCTCCCGGAGGAGAAAACACTGCCTCCGGCGCCACAGAAAAACGGCGGGCGGGGCCGCCATCCTCTGGACGATCGCGGCGTCTTGATCCCGGAAGAGTTGCGTCTGGCATTGCGGAATGTCCGGATTAGCGCCTGGCGCTCGGTAAGCGTTGCCGGACAGACGGCAGGATACGTGGTACGTGGCACGGAATCGGGCGGCGCCGTGGCGCAAATCGGGCACTATGTCACATTTGCGGCAGAAGATGGCTCTGCGCTGGAGTGGCTGCATCCGCAGGACGCGATCGCACCTAACCAGACGCACGCAGTTGTCGTCGCACCCAGCCTGGTGCGCGTCGAGGTGTTCCGGCTGCAACGCAATTACGATTTGGCGATCACCCGGCACACGATCCAATCGGACGGCGGCAAACCGAGACTCCTCAGCAGCATGTTGTTCCGCGGACGGGGGTTTCTTGGCTTGGAATTGTGGGACCGCGACCAAGCATTTCGCGGCACCGTGCTGCCGGCGTTCTACACTCGCGGCGGCGAAGAGTCGATGGTTCCCGAAGTCTTTCAGGCGGTTGTGAAGGCAGCGGTCGACGGGTCCTGCTGTATCGCCTGCCGCGATTCTCATTATCTGCGCGCTCAGCGCCGCTGTGCCTTGAAGCATAGTTTGGCCGGATTGGAAGCATAGTCTTGCCAACGGCGGCAATGGTTCTTCGAGTACCGAATCGAATGGGACGTCTTCAGAAGAACTGGGCTGACGTCTCGAAGGCTTCCTCGGGTGTGCCGTGATCTTCGCCGGTGATCAACAAGCTGGGCTCGTATTTCTCATGGGCGTAGGTGTACCACGCGAAGCTCCACCGGCTTTCGTTCCCGAAGTATCGAATGCGACAAAGATGTGTGGGCGTATTTCGGAGCCGCTCAATCCACTGATCGAGCGTCTCGCCGGGAGGTGGAATACTTCCGCGCGGCACGTCCGGTTCGGTATACACATCGATGTAGCAGAGAGCGCCGCGGAAGCGGACGTCGATTCGGCTGAACTTGCCAGGGTAGTGCTTGGCGGCGTAATCGAGAATCCGGCGTTC
>JBOGMI010000761.1:0-4744 GCA_050746645.1 Bryobacteraceae bacterium
GCACCACCTCACCCTCGCTCGGCGATTCGAGCGGCTGCAATTTCAGCAGCTTAAAGGCCGTGCCATGCTCACCGGACCCACGGCGGAAAACGCCGCCTATTATAGCGCCCGCCAGGCCACGCTCGACATTCCCGCCGACAGTGGACAGTGCAAGACACCCATACTTTAAGGTAGGCGGGCGAAGCCGGCAATACTCGGAAAACGCTAGGTCGTCGGCCAACGTCGGCCGAATTTGCGTGCGGGCGCTTGACACTTCTTGAAGCAGATGTACATTGACGGCATCATTCGGAGGTGCTCGCATGCCTGCTTACGCCCGTCGCCAAATCGTCGATCAAACCGAAGTCGGTATCTACCACTGCGTCTCACGCTGCGTGCGGCGCGCCTTTCTCTGCGGTCAAGATTTCTTGACAGGCCGCAATTTCGACCATCGCAAAGAATGGATTCAGGCGCGTTTGGAAACACTCGCCGGTATCTTCGCTGTGGATCTGCTGGGCTTTAGCCTGATGTCGAACCATCTCCACCTGCTTTTGAGGAACCGCCCCGACCTTGCCGCCGGTTGGAGCGATGAGCAAGTCGCCTTGCGATGGTGGCGGCTGCACCCGTTGCGGCGCAACGAAGATGGCTCGCCGGCCGAGCCCGAACCGCAAGAAATCGCCGCTTTGCTGGCCGACACCGACGCTCTGGCCGAACACCGGCGGCGTCTATCGGATATCTCCTGGTGGATGCGGTCGCTGTGTGAACCGATTGCCCGGCGGGCTAATCGCGAAGATCGCGTGACCGGCCGCTTTTGGGAGGGCCGCTTCAAATGCCAGGCCCTGTTCGATGAGCCCGCCGTGTTGGCGTGTAGTATCTACATCGACCTGAACCCGATTCGTGCAAAACTCGCCGAGACGCCTGAAACGTCGAGATTCACCGCCGCCTTTGAACGCATTGCGGCGCGACAAGCCGCGGCGGAAGAATGTTCGAGCAGCGGAGCTTTGTCCCCTGATGCGGCGCGCGACGCTTGGCTAAGTCCCGTGCCGGATAGCGACGCGGAGCGATCGGCCCGCGATGTGTCGCCGACGTGCCCGGCGGCGCGTGCCTCGAACCGGGGTTTTCTGCCACTCTCCCTTGACGACTATCTGGCGTTGCTCGATTGGACGGGGCGGCAGATTCGTTCGGACAAGCGCGGCGCGATTCCGGACAACTTGCGGCCGATCCTCGAGCGGTTGGCGATCAAGGCCGACGCTTGGCTCGATACGGTGACTTGTTTCGGTCGCTGGTTCCACCGCGCGGTGGGCTGCGTGTCGAGCATGGCGGCGCGTGCCAGTCGTTCGGGCAGGCACTGGTTCCAGGGTCTTGGTTTCGCCAATTTCGCCTTTGATTGACCGCCGCACCGTGCCAATAAATACCGTTGATGCGCCAATTCTGCGCGCGGCGGGCGCTTTGCCCGAGTCGATCACGTGTCGGCGATGCGAATACGGCCTATCCCGCGCTGGGCTTTGGCAAATCCAGCCGCTCGCTTCGCTCACGAACCCGCCAAATGACCGCTCTTGCCCCACTCGCAAAAAAGGCTGGGTGTCTTGCTTCGCATTGCTTCGCATTCGTAACCGTTCACGAGCGACAGGTCTGGCATGGCCCGCTGTGGCGGGCTGAGGGCGGCGGGCTATTTGCCGTCAGTGGAATGCGCGGCCAGCCGACGCTGGGCGCGACGGTAGTGACGGCGATCCACGGCGTCGCGACGCTCGTCCGCCCGATAGGTGCGGACAAACTCAGGGTGCGACTGCTTCCAAACGTCCGCCCGTAAAGAATGGTAATCCGTCGAGCCGGCCAACAACTGGTCGAGCACGTCTTTCACGTAGGCCCACACGTCCAGATCGTTTCGCACCGCCGTGCTGATAATCGTCAAGAGCGTAGCGGCCCGGTTACCCGCCTCCACACTGCCCAGGAACAGCCAGTTCTTGCGGCCCAACGCCACCTGCTTCATCAACTGCTCGACTTCGTTGTTGTCGATCGGCATGCGGCCGTCGTGGACAAACACGTTCAGTGCGTCCCAATGATTGTTCAAATAAGTCAACGCCTTCCCCAAGGCACTCTTGGGAAGCACCCGCGACACCGCGTCGCTGTCGAGATACGCGCGAATGCGTTCGAGCACCCCATGCGACTCGCGCTCGCGCAAGGCGCGGCGGTCTTCGGCGGAGAGCGGCTTACCGCGATCTTCGATGTCGAACAGCTCGCGGATCATGGCCAACAGCACGCTGGCCTGTTGCGGAGCATTGCCGCGGGCCTCGAACACCTTTCGCCGCGCGTGCGACCAGCATGCCCCGCGCACAATCCGCGCGCCGCTGCACAACTCGATCCTCTCGAAGCCCGACCAACAATCCGCCATCAAGCTGCCCGTGTAACCCGCCAGCACCTCGTCCGGGCCGTCGCGGTGCCGGCTGACCGTGAAGTCGAACACGTTGAACGGCAACTCAAAAGGGCGGTAAGCCCATATCCGCCCGTTGACGCTCTTGCGTCCTTCTTGAGCGGCGCCGCTGAGCACGTCGTGAATCCGTTGCGAACGAGGATTGTCGGCGTCCACTTGAGGAATCGTTGCCGGCACGATCAAGGTCACCGTCGTCTCATCGCAGCCGAGCCCGCCGCACGACAGCAAGAGCTGACGATAGTAATCGACCAGCGGACGCAACACTTCGGCCACCGCGGTCGAGATGTTCAACAGCGTCGAACGGCTGGGCGTCCAACCACTGCCGGCGAACCAGTCTTGCTGCCGGTAGTACGGCAGGTGATAGCCGAAGCGGGCCGTCACGATTTCGGCGCCGATGCTCGTGTCGAAGCGGTCCCCTTCCACCAGGCCCTTCGGCCGCGGCGGTTGTTTCACGCCGCACTCGGGCTCGTCGGGACAGATGTATTTCGCATACTTCGTCACGCGCACCCGCAACACGGGCCGCAGGAACTCCAAGCTCTCCGTCTGATCGTAGCCGATCAACCGCCGCTCACCGTGCGTGGCGCAGTTCTTCACATCGTCGCTCACCGGGGCAAGCACTTCATAGCGCTCGAGGTGTTCGGGAAACTTCTCGCCCCCCGGCCGTCGCTGCTTCTTTTTCTTCTTCCGTCGCACGTATTCTACGACGATCTCTTCCGCGTCGGCCGCCGCGTCGGCCAGGGCGTCCCGCACCTGCGGATTGTCGCCGAAGTCGAGCTTCTTCTGGCTCGAGTCGTCGACCACGCGCTCGCTGCGGCGGCCGTAGAGCTGCTCATACAGCTTCGCCATCTGCAGCTTCAACGTTTCATTCTCTTGCGAGAGATCGACTCGCGACTGCTGGGTCTCGACGATGACGCGGGCTTGCTCCAAGAGCAGCGCATGACAACCTTGCAAGGTGTCGGGCAGCGGCGGGGCATCCGTCAAGGGTTGAGGAGAGAGTGCGTCCATGATAACGATAAGTGTCTCGACGCAGAAAAAGGTTTCACATCGCGCATAAAAAAACCAGAAGAAACTATTCGTTCTTCTGGTTCCAAACGACATGCCTTCGAGAGGCCGCGCCGCGTTGGGCTGAAGCGCTCAGCCCGCCAGCGAAAATCGTTTGCGTCGTTTGACGCCGGCCAGCGAGACACCGCCGAGCAGCATGGCCAGTTCGGTGGCGTCGAGCGTCACGTGCGCCGCTCCATCGCAGGCACGTGGAATCTCGAAGCAGCCGGCTTCCAAACGCTTGTACCAAATGATGAGACCGTCGCGGTCCCACCACAGCGCCTTGATCCGGTCCTGCCGCTTGTTGACGAACAGGAACAAGTGTCCGTCCAAGACATTCCCCTCAAACACGGACTCCACGAGCCCGCTCAAGCCATCGAAGCTCTTACGCAGATCGACGGGAGTGGTGCAGAGATAGACCCGCGCCTGGGCGGGCAGGTTCAACATGACGACACCTCCTCGCTGGCTCGCGGCAAACGACCGACCGCGGCGACGGCGGCATCGAGGCTTGCCTGGTCGCCCGCGGGGACCGTCAGACGGGCGCCATTGGGCAAATGAATTTCGATGGTGGTCGATCGAACGACCTCGACGGGGACGAACGCTTGCCTGCTGACCGCCGACGACCTGACGAAAGACGGCGATACGCGGGGACGCATGTCGGCGTCGCCTGCAGTCCGATCCAGAATCCTTCGCCACTGGTAGAACGAAGGCACCGAGACGCCTTCGGCCTGACAAAAGGCCGCCACCGTGAGGTGACCCTGCTTAAATCGCCGCAACCGCTGCTGCCACTGTCGCCGCTTCACCGAATCTGCCGAACGTGCCATAACGTAGCTCCTTTGCAAAAGGTCGGACTTGCCCCAGACCCTTGCAAACTACCCTCGCCGTCAAGAATGGCTGTGGCGAACGGTTACCTTTGCAAGCATCGCGATGACTCTCTACGACTCATATCGCAATCCTTCGCAGCACGAGTATGATGTCTTTGCTTGCAGTTTAAACGCGGCCCTTTTTTTCTTCCACGGCATACGCGAACTCTTCGAGCTGAGTGAAGTGATCGGTCGTGGTCAGAGACGGACATAAGTTCGGATCGCGATGACCCTGAACGGCGATTTCGCAAGGTACGCTCGCCACCAGCGGCTGGCCAACAAACTATTGCGACAATTACGATGCCAAGAACAGTGACTGAATACCGTTGCCTTCTAATCTCGCCCAGTGATGTGACGGCGGAACGCGACGCGCTTGCAGCGCTGATGCAATCGTGGAATGCCCAGATTGGCGCTGCCTTAGGCGCGAGGGTTG
>JBOGMI010000762.1:0-1336 GCA_050746645.1 Bryobacteraceae bacterium
CGGTCATGTGGGACGTCGGATACCCAAAGGACGTCCTCGTATGCGTCGATGGTGCGAACCAATTTGGCGCGCAGACTTGCAAGCTTCAGTAAATACTGCAGCAGCCGCGAGACCTTTTGTACGTTCAGCGATTGCGTACGCTTGTGGCTCGCTACATCAGTCATCCCCTGCCGTCCCCTAGTTCGCCCTGCATGCACATGAATGCTATGTCACCTGTAGTCTACCCAGCGGTGCCCCGATTTAACATCAGTCCGCCGGCGAGCAGGCACCAGAGCACACGCGCCAGCGAATCAGTCGCAGCGATGAGCGCATGCGACAGGCAAGCGAACCTCGATTGCGACATCAGTCAAATTGAACCTGCCCCCTGACGGCGGACGCCATAAAGCGGTGAGTCAAGCAGCTTGCTTCAGTTTCCTTGCATAGTCGTTGGGTGACAAGTAGTCGAGTGCGGAGTGCAATCGGATCGGGTTGTAGAAGCCGTGGATATAACTGGCGATGGCAGCGTAGGCTTCGGCTTTGGTTGCATACACGCCGGTGACCTCTTCGTTTTTGAGCGTGGCGAAGAAGCTCTCGGCGACCGCGTTGTCCCAGCAGTTGCCGGTGCGACTCATGCTCGGGACGAAGCCAAGAGCGGTGATCGTGCCGGTGAAGTCATGGCTCGCGTATTGGCTGCCGCGGTCGGAATGGAACAGCACACCACGGTCAACCGGTGCCCCCGACCACGCGTTCACGAAGGCCTGCTGGACCAGGTCGTCCGGCATGCGATCAGAGAGACTGTAGCCGAGGATCTGCCGAGTTTGCAGGCTGATGACGGTAGCCAAGTACAGCCAGCCTTCCTGGGTGGGGATGTAGGTGATATCCCCGACCCAAGCCGGTACGCCACTGTCCACGGCGAACTTGCGATCCAGCAGATTCTCCGCTACCGGCCGAGCATGCTGGCTGTCAGTGGTACGTGGTTTGAAGCCACGGCCTTTGCAGCGGCCACGCAGCCCTTCTTCGTGCATCAACCTGGCCACGCGCTTAGGGCCCACAGGGTGACCGCACGCCCGGAGTGCCCGAACCAGCCGCGGACGTCCATACGTGTTCCGGCTGCCTGCATGGAGCGTGTGCAGGTCAGCGCGTAACGCCGCATCGGCATCCGGCCGCGCTGGGCGTTGCCGATGCAGGTAGTCATGGAAGCCCGCTACTGATACCGCCAGTACGCGGCATAGGAGCCGAACCGGATAGTGAGCCCGTTCACATGCGACGAAGGCGTACCTCACTTGGACTCCTTGGCGAAGAACGCCGTCGCTTTTTTTAGGATCTCGCGCTCCATCTTGAGCGTGGCGTTCTCGGC
>JBOGMI010000763.1:0-4205 GCA_050746645.1 Bryobacteraceae bacterium
AGGAAAGACCGCTGTACGGACCGGAAGACGGATTCGAGGGATGAATATATGCGGCGAATGGCACACCGGAGTCTGTGCTCATCTCCGGCGCCCGTAACTTAACAGCTTCTGAGGCTCTCTTCGGATAACGGCCTTCCGGACTCCCAAAGAGCGCGCTATGGGCTTCTTCGTTCCGTTTGAACCAGGAATCCTGCGTTGACGAGTGGATGATATTGAGAAGTGGAGTGAGGCTCATGATTTGCCAAGGATGGACGTCAGCACGCGTGAGTAATCGCTCACGGTTAACAAAACGCGAATCTTGTATAAGATATCAACCCCGTTCTATTCACCTCACAATAAAGTAGCTTCCACGCGGAAAACTCCCGCAGCCGCGCTGGCCAACTCATGCGGCTTTGGTGGATGCCGCGGTCACGACGGGGTCTCCGAAGGCGGAAAGAGCCTGATTGAGAGAAGAAATATCGAAATCAGGAGGTAGCATTTTGGCGAGAGCGTCGCCAAGCTTCATTTCTTCGCGTTGTTTGCGCAAATTGGCAGTGGCCATCTGGATGGCGTGCTTCTCGGCTTTGCGCGATTCTTCGGCCTCAGCGCGGTTTTGCGAAGCAGAGCCAATTTCAGCTAACTGACGTGCTTTCTTGCGTTTCTGAAACTCGGCGGAGGCGCGCTGGTAGGCGCGGTCTTGGGCGGCATGGTAACGAACGTAACATTCGAGCTCGCGAGGGTCGAAACTGACGGGGGTACCGCCGATTTTGGCCTCCTCGGGAGTTTTCGGCTCGAGCACAAAACAGGTGCTCTGCAGGCGCAAGGCGCGCTTTGAGAGCCAGGTGTGTTCGGCCATCTTGACGACCAGCTCGATTTCGGCCTGGCCGACGGGTTGTTCGTCTTCAATGAGCTTATTCAGGAACGCGTCGAAGTCTTCCTGTTTTTCGACTTCCTTGAGGACGCGGAATTTGGCACAGAGGCCATGTTTGACGCCATTCTGGGCGACTTTGGCCTTGGTCTCGGCGGATTTGGGGCCAGTAGATTTCTTTGCGTTGCGGCGATTGGCCGCGATTTGTTTAGCAGTAGCCATGGTGTTGTGTCCGGATTGTGAGAGGCGGGGGTACGGGATGAGAGGGAGCGCAGAGTGTAAGGCGCTGGATCTAAAGGAAAAAACAATTTGCGGCCGGAGGGGAACGGGGCCACTCAGCCCACAGGCGACGCACCAGTGAGTGTAAAGATATGCTATCTTTACAGCGTGGCATCCCGACTCGTGAACGTACGGTTGGACGAAGAGCGTCTGCGGAAAACTCGCATGCTGCGGGAACAGGGGCTTGCGCTCTCCGATGTGGTCCGCGAAGCGATCGATGAACGGTTCGAACGGGCAGTGCGGTCCAGGAAAGTGAGCGATACCGAACAGATCGTTCGGCGCATTTTTGAGCAATACCCCGATCCCGCTGGTCTCCCATCGCGAGGCTACGACGTACAGGACCGGAAAGCCGCCCGCGCCGTCATAGTGGCGAAGCTGCGGCATCGGAGCGGATGATTCTGGTCGATACGACACCGCTGGTCGCGCTTTGCGACTCCCGAGACGCTCACCATGCGGTTGCGGTAAAGGAACTGGGAAGACTGGCGCCGGCCGGGCTCTGCACCTGCGAAGCCGTGTTGATGGAATGCTGCTTTCATCTACCGCATCGGGAGCAGCGGCAGCGCCTTCATGCGCTGCTCGATGCACTGTTGATTTCTTCCCTTCCCTTCCCTTGCGACCGAAGTTTCTGGTCCGATGTGCTCGACTGGCTCGCGAAGTATGCCGAGCACGAGCCAGACTGGGCAGATGCGTGCATCGCGGTCATATGCGGTCAGGACAGGCGATTAAAAGTCTGGACTTACGATCGCGAGTTCCGGACGATGTGGCGCAGGCCCGACGGGAGCGCGATTCCGATGGCCGTCAGAGCGTGATTGTTGGTTCCCCCCTTTGCGATAGTGATGACATGCGGGTTGTATTGGGGACTCTTGGCTGCGCGCTGGCGGTCGCGGTAGGGCTGTTGGTCTGGCGTTGGGGAGCGGCCCACAACCGGCACGCTCCGAGCGCTGCTGTTGTTGTCCAAACGCCAGTCGGCGCCTCGGCGGGCCACGCCCCGGGCACGCCCATCGACAAGGGGCCTACCAATGTTTACGCTCACGATCTTCTGCTGCGCAAAGGCCCGGATTTTCGCATTTACATTCCCTGGTTTCGCGGGCAGATGGTGCGCACCAACCCCAAGGTCATTCCTTCGTTCGACGATCTCGATTCGTTCTATCTGAACGTGAAAGCCGGCGTGATCCACGCCAACATCGGCGACATCGGCAATTTCATGAATGACAGCGGAGCCTCTTCTCACTCCCCGCTCAAGAACATGAAGCTTTCCGGAGACGGCAATCTCATCCATCTCAAAGGAACGCTGCACAAGCTCCTGATTCCGATTCCGATCGAACTCGTTGGACAGATCTCCGCCGCCCCCAATGACGAGATCCATATCCACGTCACAAAACTGAACGTGCTGAAGATCCCCTTCAAAGGGCTTCTGGGCGCATTTCATGTTCAGCTTTCGGATCTGTTCAATCCTAAGGACAGCGCGGGGATCCGCGTGAAAGGAAACGACATATTTCTTGACACCGAAAAGCTTCTGCCCCCGCCGCATATCCGCGGCGCACTGACCAGCGTGCGCATCGTGAATCCCGACTTGGAAGTGGTGTATGGCAAGGGAAAGAGCGAAGTGAAGCGCGAAGTGGAGCACGTGCAGCAATGGCGCAATTTCCTGCGGCTGCGCGACGGCACGCTCGACTTCGGCAAGCTGACCATGCACCACGTGGACATCATCATGGTCGATATTTCGAAAGATGCCTGGTTCGATCTGGATCTGGCTCACTACCAGGACCAGATGGTCTATGGCTACACGCACATGACGCCGAACGCAGGGTTGCAGATCTTCATGCCCGACGTGGACCAGCTTCCAAAGAAGGCCAAGAGCATCAGCTTGCAGTGGGTAAAGCACCGGAACGAGCCGCCACCGCCGGGGGTTTATTCGAAGTAGAGGGAAGGATACCAAGATCATGGACTCGGATAAGGACGACCTCGAAGCGGCACGCGATCGCGCGCGAGAGGAGGCGCTGGAATCGCTTCGCCGCCTTGCCCGGCCGTTCCCTCCTGGATTCAAGTTCGATCGCGAAGAGATTCATGAGCGAGGATCTGACATTCGAAATACTGAAACCGAGCCGGAAGCGTAAGCGCCCCCCAGACTGGGCTGACCGCCCCGTGGCCTCGCTTACGCTCGGTGCTCAGTTTCGGCGCCGCGTAGCCGCGCGTCCTCCTGTCGCACGACAAAGCCCGGTTCCGGCGGTACGATAAGCAGGAGGAGAGCCGCAACTATGATGCAAGATCCGACTCATGCCATTACGCGCCGCCATTTGCTCGCTTCGGGCGCAAGTATTGCCGCCGCGCCGCTGCTCATGAGAGCCGCCGCGCCGGCGAGCACGGTTTCCATTCGCCGCTGCCGCGCCTATCGCGATTTCGAGGGCCAGCTTGCCAAAGCCTGCGATCAGATCGGCGGCATCCAAGCGCTGGTTCGCGGGAAAACCGTCGGATTGAAACTCAATCTGACCGGCAACCCGGCGAATTGGCCTCTGACGCCCGATCTGCCCTATCGCACCAATCACCAGGCGCTCGCCGCAACGGTCCATGTGCTGGCACGAGCCGGCGCGCGGCGCGTCCGCATCATCGAAAGCTTTTTCCCCGCTACCGAGGATCTCGCGCTCTGGGCCCGCTATGGCATCGATGTCAACGCCATCAACAATCTGGGCGTGCCCATCGATTGGGAAAACGTGCAGAATCTCGGCAAATACAAAAAGTATGTCCGTTTGAAAGTGCCCGAGGGCGGCTATATGTTTCCCGCCTACACCCTGAACGATGTGTTTACTAAATGCGACACTTACGTCTCGCTCGCCAAGCTAAAAAATCACTGGATTGCGGGCGTCACGCTTTCGCTGAAGAACGATTTCGGCATTACGCCCTGCTCGCTGTACGGCGGCGATTGCGGCCACAGCGGCAACGAGCATCCCACAAAAGAGCGTGCCCAGGTGCTGCACAAAGGCATCGAGGAGCCTCCGGCGGGAGTGGATGCCGAACTGCACCCGGATTCGCCGCGCGTTCCCGGCTATCGCGTTCCGCGCATCGTGGCCGACGAAGCCGG
>JBOGMI010000764.1:0-2809 GCA_050746645.1 Bryobacteraceae bacterium
CTGGGCGTCTTTCCGAACTACTATACCAGTTACATTTGGAATGCCGCGCCGATGACGCCCAAGCAGAAATTCGATCTGGCGCTGCACACTACAACCAGCCCCGTCACCTTTCTGGTCACCGCCGGCGTGGCGGGTGTTGAACAGGCACATAATACTTTTCCAGGGTATGGCCAAGGCTTGCAGGGCTATGGCAAGCGCTACGGAGCGGCGTATGCCGACACAATCACTAAGACCATGCTGGGGCGAGCCCTTCTCCCGGCGATCCTGCACCAGGATCCTCGCTATTTCTACCAGGGGTCCGGCACCTTTTGGCCCCGAGTGTTTCATGCGCTCCTCTCCACCGTCGTTTGCCGGGGAGATGATGGAAGGCTCGAGCCCAATTATTCCTATATAGCTGGGAGCTTCGCGGCGGCCGGTCTTTCGAACTTTTACCGGGCTCCGCAGGACCGGCAAGTTGGCCTCACTTTCCGCAACGGCTTGGTTATTTTGGGGAGCGGCGCGGCGACAAATGTGTTGCGCGAATTCTTTTCAAAGAAGCTGACGCACAATGTGCCGAAGTTTGCGAATGGGAAGCCTTAGGGAGGAAGGAACGTCATGCCGTTAACCGGCGTCACGAGTACGGTGGAAGAGAAGTTGGTTTCCGCCCGAGCGGAAGAAATATATTCACCGCCTATGCACAAACTCAACCTCACCCGCCTTGGTGGCCGCACCTTCGGGATGATCCTCATTGTCGCATCTCTAAGTGGGCAACTTTTCTCCCAATGGCCGCATTCGGATCCTGATGTTTTGAATCCCGTCGAGTGCCACACTTGTGATTTAATAACGGCCCATTCCAACCTGGCGCTAAGTCCGTTGAAAGGCGGCTCAGCCGGCAACCTTCTTCCTTTGCTGAATATCCTGTTGTGGGCGCCTTCAGCGGACTACTCGAACGGATGGCGTTCACAGCTTAAGGCCAGCTTACCCAGACCTCCGGTGCCGGCCGACAATCTCCTATCGCTTGGGATGTCAGCCCGGTCAGGTCTGAACGAGATCAATAGGTGGTCCCAACAACAATCTGGGCCGCCAGATGGTCAGAAGAAGAAAAAGAAGCATAGCCCGCCTGCAACCAGCCGATCACCCGGCCATATCTTTTGGGTGATTCCCGCTTATAAGGTCATTTATGGGAAGAGATTCAAGCCGCTGACTCCGAAGGAGAAGTTCCATGAATGGGCTCAAGGAGAGTATGACCCGTTGTCGTTTGCAGCGGCAGCGTTTGAGGCAGCGACGCTGGAACATTCGCCCAAGGACGGATTCTGCGGCTACGGGGAGGGCTGGGGAAGCTATGGAGAGTGCGTCGGTTCGCTCGAGTTGGATTCGACCGACTCCAGCTTTATCGGCGACTTTGCCCTTCCTGTGCTTCTGCACCAGGACCCCCGCTACTTTCGCTTAGGGCAAGGCTCTTTTGGAAAGCGTCTTTTCTATGCGATTTCTCGCGTTTTCGTTACGTACAACGATTCGGGCCGCACCGTCTTTTACACGTCGGCACTATCGGGAACCGTTATTGCAGCCGCACTCTCGAACTTATATTATCCGCCGCAAGACGTGGGCGCCGGCCTTACGGCAACCCGGATCGCGATCGATCTCGGTAACACAGCACTCTACAATTTTGGGGCAGAGTTTTGGCCGGACATCCACCGCAAGCTACATCGTATCTTCTGACCTTGAAGGGCAGACAGTCTAAAACCGCCCTCGACCGTCTGATAAGAGCGCGATGGGGGATGCTTCGAAAGAGGCACCGCGCAGAGAGATTTCGGCTGCGCGCTCCGGATGGCGAGGATCTGGGTTTAGACCTTCTCAGCGGTGGTAAGCTGTGCCCTTAAAGCGGTAACGACATGTGGGTGCTGATAGCCGAAGATGAGCCGTCGATGGGAGAACTGCTTCGAAAAGGGCTGGAGGAACAGAACCACACCGTGGCGTTGGCTCGTGACGGGAGCGAGGCGTATTCCGCTGCTATTACCTGCGAATTCGATGCGGTTGTGCTGGATGTGATGATGCCGCGCATGGACGGCGTTGAGGTGGCACGCCGGCTGCGAGCGTCGCAGAATGCGGTTCCGATCCTGATGCTGACGGCTCGAGATGCGGATGCCGATGTGGTGCGCGGTTTGGATGCGGGCGCCGACGATTATTTAGTCAAACCGTTCGCTTTCGCCGTTTTGCTCGCTAGGCTCCGCGCCCTTTCGCGCCGGCGCGAGCACGCTCCGATTGACGTGCTCAAGGCCCGCGATGTAATCCTAGATCCGGTATCGCGGGACGTGACGCGAGCGGGAGGCCCGGTTGCGCTCACGGCCACGGAGTTCCGCATTCTTGAATTTTTGATGCGGCGGGTTGGCAGGGCAGCATCCCGAACGTCTATTATTGAGGCGGTTTGGGGTTTTGAAGGAGATGTCGAGCCCAACACCGTCGATGTCTACATAAAGCTTCTTCGCGACAAACTCGATAACGGAGCGGCACGCAAGCTCGTCCATACGGTTCGAGGGTTTGGCTATATTCTGCGTGAATAAAGTTCAGCGCCAATCGATTCGGTTTCGGCTCACGGCGTGGTACACGGCAATTCTCGCCGTCACGTTCGCGATTGTGGGCATCGGTGTTTGGCTGGCGCTTCGGCAGAGCATTAGCAGCACAATCGACAAGGAACTTCGGTCACACCTCGCCGACGTGCGAGCGTACGTCCAAAGGGAAGCGCCCGACGGCGGCCTCTCCTATTTAATAGCGGAACTAAATGAGGACTCGGCGACCCCCGAAGCCGCGAATTTAAGAATCGCAGACGCTT
>JBOGMI010000765.1:0-4260 GCA_050746645.1 Bryobacteraceae bacterium
GGCTCGAAAAATCGGAGTAGCCGTATGGCGAGCACAGCTCAATCTGAGTGAACCCTGCTGCACGCAATCCCTTCATGGTGCCGGCGAAGTCCGTACTGATCGACTTGCGCACAGGATAGGTCTGGCATCCGATCGGCAGGCCAAGCGGATTGGCGGATAGATATTGCGTGCCGGTGAGGAGAGCCGAAGCGGCAGCCCCTTGCATGAGAAAGTCTCTGCGATTCATCATGTGCATGATCCTTGTTAAGCGATGGAAAAACTATAGCACCTGCACGAAGACAGCCGCCGATTGCTCTGGCTTCGCCGCACATAGAAAGCATCTTCATCATGGGAGATCGGCACCGAGAGGATCAGTATGCTCGTATGTGCGGGCAATCAGTTCAAACCGCATCTCCGAGGATCTGGTTCAATGAAATCGAATTTAGAGACGCTCTGGTCGCGGCGTATTTTTCTCAAAACCTGCGGCGCAGCGGCGGGTGCTTCAGCCTTGAACGCCGCTTCGTCATTTTCGCGAGCCACTACACAGAAACCGTTCCCCGATCTCGTTCATAGCGCGAATCCCCTCGTCGGCACGGGCTGGCGCGGACACATGTTTCCGGGCGCTGTGGTCCCGTTCGGCCTGGTCCAACTCAGCCCGGACACGAGCGGTCCGCCGGATGTCAACTGGAACATCCAAGGTAACTGGTATGAGTGGCAGCACTGTTCCGGCTATAACTATCGCGATAACGTCATCAACGGTTTCAGCCACACGCATCTTCAAGGAACCGGCGGCATTGACCTTGGCGATGTGCTTGTGATGCCGTTGATCGAGGGCAAAAACTGGTCGTGGCAAACCGGCAAGATTGAGGTTCTTACCGAGATGCAGATCGAAGCGCTCGGGACAGATTCCGGTATCGTCTTCAGTCCCGCGGAATTGGGCTACCGCTCGTTTTTCTCGCATGACAGCGAGATCGCCCGCCCCGGCTATTACAAGGTTCACCTCGACACTCCGGGTGTGGAAGCAGAGCTCACTGCCACGACGCGCTGCGGCATGCACCGCTACCGCTATTCCTCGTCCACTGCGCGCCAAGGCCTGATGGTGGACCTCGCCCACGGTCTCGGCTGCCGGGTCTATGCCGCGGAACTTACTATCGAAAGCCTTAGCCGCATTTCGGGTCGCCGCTCCACGCACGGCTGGGCGCGTGATCGCGACATCTACTTTGTCCTTGAGCTCTCCCAACCAGTGGCATCGCTGGAAGTAAGCGTCGACGGCGCCGTCTCCCAAGCCGTTGCGGGCGCCCATTTCACGGGCACCGAGATCAAAGCAATCTTCACACATCAGCCGAATGCCGCTCCGCTCGTCGTCCGGGTGGGCATTTCCGCTGTGAGCCTGGAAGGAGCTGCCAGAAATCTTCGAATCGAAATGCCCGCATGGGACTTCGACGATGTCGTTCGCCAGTCCACCAAAGCGTGGTCCGATGCGCTTTCCACGCTCGAGGCCGACTTCTCCAGCCAGACACTCACCGAGACCTTCGCGTCCGATGCATATCACTCCTTCATTGCGCCTGCGACCTTCAACGATGTTGACGGCGCCTATCGCGGGCAGGATCGTCAAAACCATTCCAGCCCCGGCTTTACGAAGTACACCACGCTCTCCATATGGGATATCTATCGTGGCGAGTTCCCGTTCCTGATGCTCGCGCAGCCGCAGCGCATCAACGACATCATCCGTACTCTTGTCCTCGACTACGAACAACTCGGCCAGAATTCGCTGCCGATGTGGCCGCTATGGGCGAATGAGACCTGGAGCATGATCGGGTTTCACGCCGCCGGCATGATTCTCGGAGCATATACGCGCGGCTTTCGCGGCTTCGATATCAAAGCCGCCTACGCAGCCATTCGGGACACCGCGCTCAACGGAGCGGAGGCCAAGGGGAACCGGGAACTGCAAGCAATGTTCCGCAAGTATGGCTATGTCCCTGCAGATCTCCACGCCGGCAGCGTCTCCTCGACGCTCGATCTCGCTTACGACTACTGGTGCGCCGGCGCCATGGCGCAGCTTCTCGGTAAGTCCGAGGACGCAGCCATGTTCTTCGGGCTGAGTCAGAATTACAAAAACGTCTTCAACCCTGCCACCGGCTTCATGCAAGCCAAGGACAGGGACGGCAAGTGGCGCACGCCCTTTCGCCCCGATCAGGAGACAAACAACTACGTCGAGACCGACGCATGGCAGGCCAGTTTTAGCGTCCCGCACGATGTGCCGGGGCTCATCCGTCTTTACGGCGGCGACGAAGCGTTTATCGCTAAACTCGACGGCCTGTTCACGGCGCCTTCTTTTGTGGCCGACGCTCGGCCCGACATCACCGGCATGGTTGGCCAGGACGCCCAGGGCAACGAGCCGAGCAATCACAACCCTTATCTCTTTTCCTTCGCCGGTGCACCATGGAAGACGCAGTACTGGTCGCGTAAAGTGGCGGCTCTCTACAACGCACCCCAAAGGCATTCCCGGCAACGACGATTGCGGGCAGCTCGCAAGCTGGTTTGTCCTCGCCGCACTGGGCTTTTATCCGGTCAACGCAGCCAACGGCGTCTACGTCCTCGGGAGCCCTCTGGTCGAGCGCGCCGTCATTCACAACCGCGTTCAAAAGATACGATTTTCGATCTTCGCTGAAAACAATTCGAAAGAAAACCTGTACATCCAGCGGGCTTGGCTGAACGGCAAAGAATGGCGCCGATCGTGGCTCACGCATCGACAGATCATCGAAGGCGGCGAGTTGCACCTCCAGATGGGACCCGCGCCGAACAAGCAGTGGGGCGCCGCCCGGGAAGACCGTCCGCCGTCCGGATTGCTGGCCTGATTGCGGGCGTTTTATGGGTCAAACCAGAGATTACCTGATCGAGTCGGACTTCCGGGTACGAACGCGTTTAACCGCAACGCTGATCGCATCTTGAAGAACGCGATCACCGGCGTTTCAGAGCAGCGTTCGGGCAAATCTCACCGGCGCGATCAAGATTTACTGCGCGACCGACTCGTCAAAGTACTGTATGGCGAGGCAAGCTTACTGTATTTTCTGGCAGAATTGAAAGAATTTAGCAATCTTGGAAAAGGGGCTGGAACGATGAAAGTTCCCTATGCGAAGAAGTGGCAGAAGGAAACAGATAAGCTACGCCAGATCGCACTCGACTGCGAGCTGACCGAAGAACTCAAGTGGGGCAAACCGTGCTTCACTTTTTTGAAGAAAAACGTGGCGATCGTGATCCCGCTCAAGAAGTCGTGCGCGTTCTCATTCTTCAAGGGCACACTGCTCAAAGATCCGAAGCACGTTCTCGAAAGGATCGGAGAGCATACGCAGGCCGGGCGGTGGATTAAATTCACCTCGCTTCGAGAGATTGCGGCCTTACGATCGACCGTGAAGGACTACCTCTACGAAGCCATCGAATTGGAGGAGTCCGGGACGAAGATAGACCTAAAGAAACCTTCAGAGTACCCAATTCCTGAGGAGTTGAAGAGGAGGCTGGATGACAACGCGGTTCTCAGGGCGGCCAAACGCATCGCAACGCTCACACCAGGCCGGAGGAAGTCACACATTTTCCACATCTCATCTGCGAAGCAGGCAAAAACCAGAGCAGCGCGGGCGGAAAAGTGCGTGCCAATGATCCTGAGTGGGCGTGGGTTCAATGAGTTGCCGAACTGAGGCTCGAGTCGAACGGAACACGCTGTTAGTGCTTTGAGGTACTAGGCCGAAGTTCTCCCTGACAAAGAATGCTAAGTGTTGAAAGATATAGAAGATAACAGCACGGAGGGGTGCGGCTTACTGGGTACAACTAAGCGCGGCAGGAAACCTGGAGCAGATCGAAGGCTCGTTGTTGTAGGGGCGTGGGCGCGGTGACCATCTGGATGGTTGTTGTCTCAGACATGCGAATCCGATTGCTGGCAATGGTGCGCAGATCCTGTAGCAGCGTGTGAAAGCTGTGCACCGGATGGCCTTCCGGGGTGCGCTTGCGGTGGGCTTTGTCGAGTGCCTGTGGCGAACGTTGTGCCGGAGCAACCACTGATTTGCGAAGCGCCTCGCCGGCGCCTGGGGCGTGATCGTCGAACAAGATCGGAGCCAACGCTTGCCGCATGTGCCATTCCACGTAATACGCCAGCATGCATAGAAAGACATGAGTGCGCACGCGGCCGGCCAGACGGTGATGAATGGGCCGTACTTTCAGATCTACACTCTTGAGACTGCGGAAGGCCCGTTCGACAGCCGCCAGGTTCTTGTATTGGTGAACGGT
>JBOGMI010000766.1:0-2406 GCA_050746645.1 Bryobacteraceae bacterium
GGATGCCCGCTTCGTTCGACGGCGTTCCGGGCAGCGTTTGCAGAAAGATCACCTGGCCGGGCAGCACCGAAACGATGCTGCCGAAACCTTTCTGCTCGGAAGCCTCCATCTGTTGGAGCTGAGCAAACTGGCTCGGGTTGAAGAACTGCGTGTGCGGATCGAGCTGGCGCAGCATCGAGGGAATCGCGCCCTGGTAGATCATTTTGTCTGTCGAAGACGGCTCCGCTGCGTTGCTCTTCACGGCGGTCATCACCTGAACAAATTTTTCGAGCAGCGGCGCCAGGCCCGCGGCGGGATCGGCCGAAGGAGCGGGTTTGACGTGCGGTTTGGGCGGAGAGGGCGGCGCAAGCACGGGCGGCGCGGCGGCTAAAGGGAGACCGGCGCAGATGCAAACGAGGGCCAGGATTTTGAAATGACTGCTCACGAAAGCTGCTTCAAGTCCTATTTTGAATACTGCGTGTGGCGCCGCGATTGCTGGCGTTCGAACGCCAACTCGATGAGGCGGTCGAGCAGCCGCGGATACGGGAGGCCGGAGTATTCCCACATCTTCGGAAACATGCTGATGGAAGTGAAGCCGGGAATCGTGTTGACCTCGTTCACAAAGAATTCACCAGTGGTCCTGTCCATGAGGAAATCGACGCGGGCCATGCCTTCGCAGCAGACCGCCTCGAAGGCTGCGGCCGCCAGACCGCGTATTTCGTCGATCTGCGCCTGGGCTAGCTTGGGCGGCAGTTCGGTTCGCGCTGTATCCAGCAGGTATTTGTCTTCGTAGGTGTAGAACTCCTGGGAGGGAATGATTTCGCAGGGCATGGAAGCTTGGGGAGGGTTTCCGCCCAGCACGCCGCATTCGAATTCGCGGCCCGCGACGCCCCGTTCGACAATGATTTTGGCATCGTAGCGCGCCGCGGCGGTCAGAGCAGCTTCGAGTTCGGCTTGGTTCTTCGCTTTGGCGATGCCGACCGAAGAACCGAGATTGGCGGGCTTGACAAAAACCGGAAACGGGAACGGCGGGGCGAAGCCGGCGGCCTCGAAACAGCCGCGCCGAAGCACGACCGATTCCACCACCGGCAGACCCGCGGCCTTACAAATTTTCTTCGTCACCGCCTTGTCCATGGCCAGCCCCGAGGCCAGCACGCCAGCTCCGACATAAGGCAGCGCGGCCATTTCGAGCAAGCCTTGAACGGTGCCGTCTTCGCCGAAGGTGCCGTGCAGCATGGGGAAGACCACGTCAATGCCCGGATTCGCGCCCGGCTGCGGCAGCAGCGGTTTCGGATGCCATTTGCCGTCGCGATCGATGAAGTATTCGACGATTTCGTAACGCGAGCGGTCGAGCGCCTGCTTCACCGATTCGGCGGAGCGAATCGAGATCTCATGCTCGCCGGACCGCCCGCCGTAAAGCAGCGCCACGCGCGTCCTGGATGCTTGGGCCAATGCCTATTGTCGCGCGAGCAGAATCCGAGCCGGAAGCGTAAGCGCCCGTCCGGGGCGCACTCTTGACTCTGCGGTGGGGCAGGCCTTCTAGCCTGCGGAGGGCTTTTAGCCCGACTGCTCTCCCTTAAGTAAATGGCATTGCGCTCACGCTTCCGGCTCGGATTCGGCGGCTTTCAATGATCGGAAGATGGGAAAACGTGAAGCCGCGCGCACCCGAGAGCAGATGCGCGCGGCGATTTGGAAGGAGGAGGAAAGAGATTTCTTACTGCTTGCTTGCGAACAGCTTGCGCTTCCAGCCGAAAGCGAGCAGGCCGAGAGCGGCAAGAAGCATCATCCCGGCCGATGCGGGTTCGGGAACGGAGCTTGTTGGTCCGGTGAGAATACCGGTGATGACAACCGATTTGTTTGCCAGAGAGTAACAACTGCTAGCGCCTAATGCAGAGCAGGAATTGTACCATCCCGTTGTCGACGTATCGAAGTCAACTGTGTAAGCACCGAGCGTCTGCGGACTGCCTGAATAAGTGAACCATGGGTCCGACGAGGTATCATACTTGATCGCGCCGGTAAAGGTCAATGTATCCGTCGGGTCTGTAAAAGAGAGAGTAAAATCGACCGGCGTTATATCTGACGTTCCCGAGGTGTAGCCGAAAGTACCTATGGTGAAAGCCGCACCTGGGCTCACATCTTCGTTCGTGGTAACAGGGGTGAAATACCACTCATTGCTGTTGTTTACACCTGGACCTGTCGGCAGGTTCGAGCTGGTGGTGACCCCAATCGCTTTCATGGAAGCGGGCGCGGCGAATGCAAGAAATGTGCAAATGCCAAGAGCAGCTAAATGTTTTGTTCTAAAACACAAGTGCTGGCAGCATCGGGATTGCAGCAACTACAAGCCCTCTTGCAATCACAACAACAACAACAATTGCAATCACAACTACCAGAAGGATTGCTGGAACAAGAACTACCAGCAGAAATGCC
>JBOGMI010000767.1:0-4798 GCA_050746645.1 Bryobacteraceae bacterium
CCCGGGGTGACCCGTAGGTCCCCTTGGACTCGGTGTGGACGGCGGCGATCTTCTCGGCCAGGTGGGCGTCGTTCAGCTCCCTCGCCGAGGGGTCGTCCTGGCGTCGCACGTAGTTGTCGCCCGCCACGTTCGGTGAGCATGAAGGCGACGCGATCGGTGAACACCAGTTCGTGAACGTGCTGTCGCCCCCGTGGTCGTCGTCGATGGCGATCCCGACCGTCCGTTGACGGCAGCTACTCGGCCATGACCTCGGTGACCGCCGCCCGAGCCGAGGACTCGTCGACGATCGCCTTGGTGGTGGCGAAGGCGGCCACGAGGGACTGGACGGCCAGGTTGTTCACCGCCCGGGGGATGCCACGCGACACCTGGTGGATGAGCGCCAGGGCGTCGTCGGAGAACAAGGTGTCGGATCGGCCGGCCAGCTTCAGGTGGTGGGCCACGTAGTCGGCGGTCTCCGAGGCGTCCATGCCGGTCATCGAGTAGCGAAGGGCGATCCGCTGGTCCAAGGCGGCGAAGGCACCGAGCCGGATTCGGCGACGCAGCGTCGGTTGGCCGACCAGGAGGCAGGTTCTCTTGAGGTAGATATGACCGTGCAGCACTCGCGGAGAACCGCTCCCCGGTGCCGTGGCGGAATTTGTCTCTTGAGGTGACCGTCACACCCAGAACGTATGTTCGCTCGCCATGGAGTTCTGGGCGCAGCGGACGATCTCGCCCCTCGATCGGCGAGAGGGTTGGACGGTGGTCGACGAGTGCTATGTCGAGCACGGACGGGCAGGCGAGTGGCTCCGGGTGCTGCGCGACGGCGAGGGGCGCTCGGTCGGGACGACTCGGACGTATGCCGGACGCATAGCGCTCTACCTCACCTGGGCGGAGGCCGCCGGGGCCGACCCGCTCGCGCCGAGCGTGGACGAGCTGGCGGCCTTCGCCCGCTGGCTCGAGCGCACGCCCTCACGAAAGCACCGCGCCGGGCGTGACCGGCGCATCGTGCCACCGAGCGGCGTCGTGACCATGGCATCGGCCCGCTCGGCGGGCACCGTCGACGGCATCTTGGTCGCCGCGGTCGAGTTCGTCCGCTTCGGTGCGTCGCGCGGTTGGACCGAACAGGCGCGTGCCGATGCCCTGAGCGTTCGCGAACGCCTCCGCTTCGCCCCGGCGCGCTGGGACCGCGGTGAGCGAACCGGTGCGCCGGTGGTGCAGCGGCGACGGGTGCGCCGACGCCGGGTCGAGAGGGCACCGGTGACGCTAACCCGTCAAGACGTCGGCCACCTCGTTGACGCCTGCTCGAACATCCGGGACCGCTTCGTCGTCGAAGCTCTCTACGCGACCGGGCTCCGGGTGTCCGAGCTGTGTGGTCTGCGCCTCGAGGACCTGCACCTCGTTCCCTCGGCGACCCATCTCGGATGTTCGGTCGCCGGGCCCCACCTGCACGTGATCCGTCGCGAGGACAACGAGAACGGCGCGCTCGCCAAGTCCGTTTTCCCCCGGGTGGTACCGGTCACCAAGGACCTCGTGTGGCTCCACGACGCTTATCGCAACACACGCGATGCGTTGGCCGAGGCCGCTGCAAGCGACTACCTGCTCGTCAACCTCTGGCGTCCACCGCTCGGCCGGGCGCTGTCGTCGACCTCTGTCGAGCAGCTGTTCGTGCGCCTTTCGGCCAAGGTGAGCTTCCGCGCCCGCCCCCACATGCTGCGACACAGCTTCGCCTCCGAGGTGGCCCTCGTGACCAAGGACCCCGCTCTCGTGAAAGAGCTGCTCGGGCATGCCTCCGTCGCCTCGACCGACGTCTACCTGCATTCTCGCTGGAACGACATGCGAGCAGCGGCAGAGACCCTTGCCCAAGCGAATCGGAACCGGGGACAGCGATGAGCCCGCGGCTCCAAGCAGTGGACGTCTTGGCGCTGCCCGATCCAGTCGAGAACGCTCCGGCACTCGACTGGCGTGTCGGGCGGATCTCCTCGCGCATCGAGTACCGCTTCCTCGAGGGAGAGTGGGACCCCGAACGGCTCGTGGTGGTCCCCGACCCCGAGGGCCGGCTCTCGAGGGATCAACCCTGTGTGGTGGCCGGCTGTCGCAATGTCCGGCGCGGGGTGGACCCGCTCTGCCACGCCCACCGACGCCGCTTCGAGCGGTCCACCAGCGACGACCTCGGCGCGTGGCTGACGAGCGACGGCCCGGCCTTCAAGCGCCGCTGGGTGTCCGAGGAGACCTGCACGGTCACGAACGGGAACGGCGAGTGCTGCCCCCGCCCGGCCGCCGGGCGCTGGGGCCTGTGCCATGCGCATGACACCTCGTGGTGCGATGAACGGGCTCGGGACGTGGCCTTCGAGCAGTTCCTGGCGCAGGCCCGCCCGCTCCCTGGCCTTGGCCCCTGCGTGGCTGCTTCTTGCTATCTCGCCGCCGCGCACCGACGCGTCCGGCTGTGCGAGCTGCACCACCGCCTCTGGCGCGAAGCGGGTCGTCCGGGTGGCGAAGGGTTCTCCACCTGGGCCACCCGCGTCCGCCAGCCGGTCAACCACCGGGTCCTCAGCCTGCGCGGCCTGCCCGAGCTCGTCCGACTCGAGCTGCTCTACGCGATCAGCACCCGGGTGAAAGAACAAGTGCGGACGGCGACGGGCAACATGCGACGCTACGTCGACGAGCTGCTGGCTTCCGGCGTCGACTCCCTGGTCGACTTCGACCTCGCCGGCTTTGACCCGACCGGCCGGCAGGACTGGGGCCGCTTCGCTCGCTTCGCCCTCGACCGCGTGCGGCTCGCCTATGGCGACGCGGAGCGTGAGCGGGCCACCGACGTGTGGGACCTGCGCCACTTCGGCCACTCCGGTCGCCTGGACTTCTCTGGCATCGTCCAGGAGTGGTTGCGGGAAGCCACCAAGTCCTGGGCGGCAGTGGCACTGGCGAGCCGCGACCACCAGCTCGTGCGTCGACGCGTACAGGCGGTCGCGATGATGTCGGCCATCTTGGCGAGCGGCGCCGGCGGCGGGCACGACCCCTCGTGCCTGTCGCGCCTCGACGTCGACCGGTTCCTCGTCCGGATGCGCTCGGCCAACTCTCCTTTGAGCGGCGAGCGCTACAGCTCGCGCAGCGTCTCTGCCATTGTCGAAGACTGCGCCTTCGTGCTGCGAGACACTCGGGACCTGGGGCTCCTCGGCGCACTGGCGCCGACTTTCGCCATCCGCCGCGGCGAGGCCAGGCCTGTCGCCGCAGTAGAGGAGACCGGCCGCGCCCTGCCGGCGCAGGTGATCGCCCAGCTCGACGCCAACCTTGAGCTCTTGCGTGGCGTCCCCGGCTCGAGCGGCGGGCCGGCGCACCACAACCTCGGCATTCTCGGCGAACGGGCCGGGGAGATGGCCGTGCTCGCCTATCTGCTCCTCAAGGGCACCGGCAGGCGGGTCGGGGAGGTGGCGAGCTTGCACCTCGAATGCCTCGACACCGACGAGCACGGCGAGCCGGTGCTCGTCTATGACAACCACAAGGCGATGCGCCTCGGGCGGCGGCTGCCGGTCGCCGACTCAGCGCTCGTCGACGCCGTGAGAGGCCAGCAGGCATGGGTGAGAGGTCGCTTCCCCGAGGCCCCGGTCGACAAGCTGTGGCTGCTCCCGAGACCGACGAGGAACCGGGCCGGCACTGCGCACGTCGGCGCCAGCCAGATCGCCACCTGGATGCGGGCCTGGGTTGCAGAGATCCCCGCCATCGAGACGGGCGGCGTCGAAGCATCCGGCGAGCGCGTCGCCTTCGACCGCTCCCGGATCCACCCGCACGCGTTTCGCCACAGCTATGCCCAGACCTTGGCGGACCAAGGAGTTCCTGCACCAGTACTGCGTGATTTGATGGACCATCGCAGCATCGACACCACGCTCGGCTACTACTCCGTTGGCGAAGCCAACAAGCGCGCCGCTATGGAGCTGCTCGCTCGTCACACCGTCGACAACCGCGGCACCGTCCGACCGATCGAGGGAGGGCGCTCGCCCGTCGCGGAGCTACGCGAGCAGCTGTCGTGGGTAGCGGTGCCGATGGGCAAGTGCGCCGAGCCGACGAACGTCAGGGCCGGCGGCGGCGCCTGCCCGATCCGTTACCAGTGCGCCGGCTGCCCGCACTTCGAGACCGACCCTTCCTACCTGCCCGAGCTTCGCCTCTATGCCGACGAGCTGCGGTCCGAACGCGAGGCGATGATCGCCGTCGGTGCTGCCGACTGGGTGGTGGCCAACGTGAGTGCGCAGCTCGATGTCATCGTCGGCCACATCCGCCACCACGAGGCACTGCTCGAGCGCCTGGCGACCGGAGAGCGCTCTCTCATCGAGCAGGCCTCAGCAGCGGTGCGCACTGCTCGCCAGGGCGTTCCGGTCGCCTTCGGGCGTCGGAGGTGACCGTGGTGGACAACAGCGACGCGTTGAAGCGCTCACGGCGCAAGGACAGCAGAACCAAGCGCCGGCGGGCCACCGAGGTTCTCGACACGATGGTCGAGGCCGGCGAGCCCGTCACCTTCCCGGCCGTCGCCCGGCGAGCCGGGGTCTCGGTCTCGCTGCTCTATGCCGATCGCGAGCTGGCCGGCCGACTCTCGGAGGCCCGCAGTCGCCAGCGCGAGGTCGGCGTCGATCAGTGCCGGCGGCTGCCGACGCGCTCGCTTGCGAGCGAGCAGAGCCTGCGAACGGACCTCGCCAACGCCAACGAGCGCGCCCGGCGTCTCAACGATGAGCTTGGTGTGCTGCGCGAGCAGCTGGCGCGCCTCTTCGGGGCTCAGTCCGACGCCGCCAACGGCCGCAGCACCAGCCCGCTGCTCGAAGGGCTCGAAGAGCGG
>JBOGMI010000768.1:0-3807 GCA_050746645.1 Bryobacteraceae bacterium
TGCCTCTCGCGAAGCATCGAGGTCGATGGATCCCGATGCATCGACATCGGCAAAAACGGGAACTCCGCCGGCCTTGACGATCGCCAGCGTGGTGGCAAACGCCGAAATCGGCGTCGTTAACACCCGAGCGCCGGGAGAGGATGCAATTCTTATCTCGGACGGCTTGGAATATATGCCCTTGCTGTACTATCGTCCGAAGCTGCGGGACCGGCTCTTCACCGTAACCTGGAACTGCGCGCAGGACGGACTCTGCTGGTCGTACACGGCCTTGCAGAAGTGGGCACATGTTGCGTGCAATCCAGACGAAAATTTCCGCAAATTCGTACGCTCGCACAAGCGATTTTGGGTATACGGAGATTCTCGCTTCCCCTCATCGCAGATTTTCGCAAAAGATGAGCACACTCGCATTACGCGCCTGATGTGGCGTGGCGGGAACTATCTCGCCCAGGTCGAAAGATCCGACTCCACTTCTCCCGCGTCATCTCGTGCTCAATAGCGTCGTACGCGCGGCCGCCAATGTGAAGATATCCCGGCAGGCGGCGCTTCTCTTCCATTCCAAACCGCTCCAGCGCCATCAAGGCGCTTCGATTTTCCGCCGCGGTGTGCGTTTAGAAAGAGTCAAGGCCGATTTGCTCGAACGCCAGCTTGAAGCTTAAGAGCAGGCTGGGAATGGCGGATTTCGAGCCCCGGCGAACCACCCAGCGGCCCCACTCGGCGCGCTTCGCCTCAACATCCAGGCGATAGATGCCCACCGTGCCTTCGCGTTCGCCGGTGGCCTCATTCTCAATGATGAAGTAGTAATCGTCCGGTGCTTCAAAATAGCGCTTCAGCCATTGCTCCTGTTTTTCCACCTCCAAAGAGGTGGGGTTAATGAAACGGTTCCGCAGGGGATCTGTGCGCACTTCCACAATGAATGCCGCATCCTCCAGCGAAACCGGCCTCAAGCGAAAGAAATTGCCCGAGATGCTCAGCTTGTGGTCCATCAAACAATTGAGCCCGAGAACTAACGTTGCGTTGCGGTCCGAAGAGGCTAGAAAAAATGCTTAAACCATTTTCGTAATTGGCTCGATTCCTGCCGATAAGTTGGTGGAACTGCACCAGGAGGAACTCATGTCGGAGGCGGTCGAAGAAGCTGTAGGAAAACTGGCAGAGGCGGAGGCGGCGCGGGTGACGCCCGCATTCTTCCGCGAGTTGTGCGAAACGCATGCGGAGGCGACGGTCATTCGGGCATGTCTGACCTGCATGGCTCGTGCGGAGAGCGTGCCGGGCGAAGGCCCGATGGCGGACTGGCTGGCAAAAAGCGGCGCTTACCTGCCCATGCTTTTCAATCCGGATCTTTTGGCGCTAGCCGGCGCACAGCGTGCCGCAGTGATTTGCTGGCGGCACGATCCGCGCTTTCTTTCCCGGCTGCAGCAGATGCTCACGGAAAAACAGCCGCCCGCATCCGCGATCCTGTACGCGCTGTCGGTGGTGAGCGCGTTCGAGGAAGCCGGCATGCTACTGCCGCTGCTGCGCACGCTGATGCACCATGAGAACGATCGTGTCCGCTCCAATGCCGCCAAAGCGTTGTGCAAGCTGCGCCCGAACCGGCTGCTGGTCGAGCGGCAGATGCGCTCGCCCGATGCGCGCACGCGCGCCAACGCGGTGGAGGGCTTGTGGGGAGTGAAAAGCAGGGAGGCGGAAGAGATCTTCCGCACCGCGGCTGCAGATGCCCATCATCGAGTGGCCGTGAACGCGCTCGTCGGCCTCCATTACCAGGGGGATCAGAGCGCCTTCGAGCGGCTGATCCGAGTTTCGCGGCATCCTTCCACTTTGCACCGCGCGGCGGCGGTATGGGCTTTCGGGAAACTGGGAGATCCGCGGGCCATCCCGGCGCTGCAGGCGCTGAGTGAGGATCCGCGCATGTTTGTACGCAGAAAGGTTGCCGAAGTGCTCGGGCAGATGAAGCAGATGCAGGCCCAAACGGCCGCACAGGCCGATGCCGCCAGCCAGCCTAGCGCGGCCTAAGGGCAATGCTGTTCTGTAATGAAAGCGATACACAATCTGAGCCGGTGGCGTGAGCGCAATGTCATTTACGTAAGAACGCCGCCCGGAAGGGCTGCGGCAGGCCAGAAGGCCTGACCCCAACGTGGGGCAGGCTTTCTAGCCGGCGGAGGGCTTTCAGCCCGACTGCTCTCCCTTAAGTAGATGATATTGAGCGTGAGCGATCGGATTAGAGCAGACCGCCTACTGATCGGTCGAGCTGGCCATCTGCTCGTGGGTGAGCGAATGGGCGTACTCCTCGATGCCTTTGAAGAGCGCTTGGGCGATCTTCTGGCGCTGGCTGCCTCGCCGCAGCATTTTTTCGTCGTGGCGGTTGGAGATGAAACCGACTTCGGCGAGGATCGACGGCATGGTGGCGCCGATGAGCACGACAAACGGCGCATGACGAACGCCGCGGTTCTGCGAGCGGCGATCCATTCTTCTGGACATGGGCCACAAACAGGATTGCATGCACTGGGCGAATTGGCGCGATTCGTCGAGCTTGGTCTGCAGAAGGGCATTGTGCAGCAGTTCGTGAAGCTGCGAGATGGAGGCGGTGGAAGAAGCATTTTCACGCCGCGCGACGTCGAGGCCATGCTTGTCGGAAGTCAGATTGAAGTAATAGGTCTCGACGCCGGTTGCGGAACGGTCGCGCGAGGAATTGGCGTGGATCGACACAAACAGATCGGCATGGGCATCGTTGGCGATTTGGGTTCGCTCCTGTAGCGGAACGAAAACATCGGTGGAACGGGTATAGATCACTTGAGCGCCGAGGCGGCGGCGGATCAGTTTGCCCAGCCGCAAAGCGATATCGAGCACCACATTCTTCTCTTCCAGTCCATCCGGGCCGATAGCGCCGGTATCATGGCCGCCATGGCCGGGATCGATGACGATCCTGCCGATTTTGAGGCCAAACATGCGGACCAGCGATCCATCGGCTTGGATCGCGGCCTTGGCGGTAGCGGGAATTGCGGGCGCCCGGGTGGGATGCGTCTCCGGCGGTGGCGGCGGCAAAGCGGCCGCCGAATCGATCGGCCTCACGGTTACAGGACTTGCCGAAACCGAGCCGGAAGCGTAAGCGCCCTGCTTCGGTGGAGCGGACGATCGTCTGGTGTCGTGCGCCGCGGGCGCCAGATCGATTTTTCGCTCCTTGGTCACGCTATGCGCGATCGACAAACCGGCGAGCGCGGCCCCTTTCGGGCGCAGTTCAATCATGAGCCGGTTCGGGTTGACCAATTGCGAGGACATAACCTCTACCGGGGTTTTGAGATCGAAGACAATGCGCGTGGTTCCAGGGCGGACCGCGTCCACCCGAATGTCCTTGATGCGCTCGTCGTTGACAGGAATGGTTTGGATGCTCCGCCGCGCCGCGGCAGGAGGCTGCAAGCCGGTGAGATCGAAATAGACGCGAGGCGGCGATGCAATTTGAGCGTAGTGCAGCGTGTAGTCGCCCTGCGTCTGCACGGCGATGCGCGTCACATCGCCGAAAGACCAATAGCGGATGGCCTGGACGCTGGCCGCCGCCGGCTGCGCCTGGAGAGCCGCCGCTAGCAACAGCAGCGCAGGCAAGCAGCAAACATGGCGGCCGCTCGAACGCATAAAAGACCTAGCCGGCGTCCTCACCACCCATAAGACAAAAATAACCCATTTTGTTTTCTCGATTATAACCGGAAATGGGCCCCGTGAGTGTTAACATTTTGAAATGCAAGCGGCCGCGTTTGTGCTGGCCGGGGGGCGGAGTTCGCGGATGGGCCGCGATAAAGCGCTGCTCGGATGCGGCTCACG
>JBOGMI010000769.1:0-4759 GCA_050746645.1 Bryobacteraceae bacterium
GCATCCACCATTCAGCCCCGGAGCATCTCGGCAGCGATTCTCGCGGCTGAAAATGCTTTCTACTTTCTGGATGTCTGCAATCGGAACGCCTTCGCCGAGAATTGGGGCGCCAAACTCGCGACCAGCACGCGTTTCTGGGGCGCCGCGCTGCGCTTCGCTGCCGGGCTCGCGCAGCGCGATCGCTTTCTTCCCTCCATGGCTGCCGAGGGCGACGCATTTCACGCGCGATGGAAGGCTCTGATTGCCGCCCCTGATCAAGCGCGTTTGCGAATGCTGGCGCAAGCCATGCCGCCGAGCGCTCGCGCCATCACTTTCGCGAACGCCAAAACTCCTCCCGAAGACGATCCCGCCTTGTTGCTCACCAGCTTTGTCGAGTGGCTGATCGACGTGTTCCCTCGGGTAGCAGGCAATCGGGCAAGGCGGCCGCGTTCGCTACCGCGCGAGATTCATCCGGGCAACATCGATCCGGCATGGATGACCGCGCTGCGCTCGACCGATTCCGCGATGCCAGGAAACCGCGAATTGCTCTCGAACTTCTGCGAACGCGTGAATGCTTGGCACCGGCCGCTCGCGAGTGAAACGGAATTGCCGTTTCTGCTCTCGTTCGAACTTCGCGAACCCCTCGAAGGAGACAGCGACTGGCGGGTCGCGTACCGGCTCGAACCGATCGAGGGCGGCGCTGCGCTTCCGGCCGGGAAGGCGCCGTCTCGCTACGCATCCCGGCTCCTCGCCCGTGCCGCCGCTATCTGCGCCGATATCCGCGAAGACGCCGATTCCTTTCCGCTCGACGCCACGGGCGCTTTCCGCTTTCTCACCAACACGGCGGGAGCGCTGGAGCAACAGGGTTTCCGCGTGGTGCTGCCCGATTGGTGGGTGCGCCGCGAACGCGCCGCCAAAGTGCAGGCTCGGCCGGTATTTAAGTCGCCGTCGGAGAATGGCGCCGGCATGTTCTCGCTCAGCGAACTGATGCAGTTCGATTGGGAAGTGGCCATAGGCGGCGAGAACTACACGCGCGAGGAGCTGGACTGGCTTTCGGCAAACACGTCTCCGCTCGTCAAGGTTCACGGCAAATGGCTCTCGCTGGAGCCACAAAATATTCGCGCGGCGCTCGATCTTTGGAAGCGAGAGCCTGTTGCCGGGCGCGAAGTGATCCGCATGGCGCTCGGCGCATGCCAAGCGCCTCCAGGCGTTCATCTCGAGGAAGCGCGCGGAGAAGGCTGGATCGGCGAATTGCTTGGGAAACTGGCCGGCCATTCGCGCTTTGAGGAGCTTCCGCCTCCCGCGAAGTTTCGGGGCACTCTGCGGCCGTATCAGGTACGCGGTTTTTCCTGGCTTGCCTTTCTGCGGCAGTACGGGCTGGGCGCCTGCCTTGCGGATGATATGGGGCTCGGAAAGACCATTCAGGCCCTGGCGCTGCTCGAGCGCGACCGCGCCAGCGGCATCGGCCGGCCGGCGCTCCTGATCTGTCCGACTTCGGTAGTTGGGAATTGGCGCAAGGAAGCGAAGCGCTTCGCTCCCGGTCTTCCAGTCCTGATCCATCATGGAGTGGCGCGCACCCGCGGCCGGGATTTTGCCGAACAGGCTGGCCGCCATGCGCTCGTAGTCTCCAGCTACGCTCTCGTGCATCGCGACCTCGATTGGTTGAAAGAGATTCCCTGGTCCGGAATCATTCTCGACGAAGCGCAAAACATCAAGAATCCCGATACGCGCCAGTCTCGAGCCGTGCGCTCGCTAGCCGCCGATTACCGTATCGCGCTTACGGGCACTCCGGTCGAAAACAACGTCGGCGATTTGTGGTCTATTTTCGAGTTTCTGAATCCGGGTTTTCTCGGCAAGCAGGCCGAGTTCCGGCGCCGCTTTCTTCTCCCCATTCAGAAGCGCGCCGATCCCAAGGCCGCGATGCAACTGAAAAAACTGACCGCGCCTTTTATTCTGAGGCGTCTCAAGACCGATAGTTCCGTGGTGCAGGATCTGCCGGAAAAAATGGAGATGAAGGTCTTCTGCAATCTGACGCCTGAGCAGGCGTCGCTCTATCGCAGCGTGGTCGATGAAACTGCTCGCGCGCTCGCGGGCGCCGAAGGCATCAAGCGCAAGGGCGTCATTCTCGCCGCCTTGACCAAACTCAAGCAGGTCTGCAATCATCCCGCGCAGTTTTTGGGCGATCAATCGCCACTCCCGGGCCGCTCCGGAAAGCTGGCGCGGCTGACCGAAATGGTGGAGGAGTTGCTTTCCGAAGGCGACCGCGCGCTCATCTTTTCGCAGTTTGCAGACATGGGCGAGCGCCTGCAGCGCCATCTTTCCGCCACTTTCGGCGACTCCGGCGAAGACGTGCTCTTTCTGCACGGCGGCGTCCCGGCCGCAAAGCGCGACCGCATGGTGGAGCGATTCCAAAAAGCCGGCAAAGAGGGCCCCAAGCTGTTCGTGTTGTCGCTCAAAGCGGGCGGCACGGGACTGAACCTTACCGCGGCGAACCATGTTTTTCACTTCGACCGCTGGTGGAACCCCGCGGTTGAAAACCAGGCCACCGACCGCGCCTTTCGCATCGGCCAGAAGCGCAATGTGCAGATTCACAAATTTGTGTGCGTGGGTACGCTGGAAGAGGGGATCGACGAAATGATCGAGCGCAAGAAAGCGGTCGCCGGCCACGTGATCGGCGCCGGAGAAGCCTGGCTCACCGAGCTTTCGACTGCGGAGATCAAGCAGCTGTTCGCGCTACGCCAGGAGGCGGTTTCGTGAGCAAGACTTGGGCGCGCAACTGGTGGGGCGCCGCATGGGTGGAAAAGATGGAACGCCTGGCCGAGCCCAAACGGTTCGCCGACGGCGAACAATACGTGCGGAGCGGACGCTTGCAGGCGCTGCGCTTCGACGGGCACATCATCGCCGCGAGAGTGGAGGCGCCGGACGAACCGCCGTACAATGTTCGCATCTTTTTCGATCCCTTCTCGCGCGGGCAGTGGGAGTCGCTGCTGGCCCAGGTGCGCGACCGCGCCGCGCTGGCGTCGTCGATGGTATCCGGCAATCTTCCGCTGGAGATGCAAACAGCATTTTCGAAAGCAAAGCTGCGCTTCATGCCGGAGCGTTATGCGGACCTGCATCTCGAGTGCGCCTGCCCGGACTGGCTCAAGCCCTGCAAACACCAGATCGCGGTATGGCTGAAGTTCGCGCGCGAATTCGACCGCCAGCCTTTTCTGCTCTTCGAGCTTCGCGGCCTGAAGCGCCCGGAGTTTCTGACTCTCCTGCAAAGCCGGCAGTCAGCCGCGGTTGCGGAGCCGGAAGAGGAAGCGTTCCCGGAGATTACGATTCCGCCGAAGCCCGAGGCCCTACCGGCCGATCCCGCGGCCTTCTGGTCCGCGCCCGAACTCCCGGCCGTTTCTGCCGAAGCGCCCGGACGTCTGCTTCTCGACGACAGCGTTTTCGACAGACTGAAAGACTGGCCCGGAGTCGAATCCCAGTTCCACCAGATCTACGACGAGGTCTACGAACTGGCTACACTCATTCGTTCGTAGTTGTAGAATCGCCTTAGAATTCGCCATGAACGGGAAAGCGGCCAACCTCGCGGAGAAGATACAGACTCTCAGTTCCGAGCAGATCGCCGAGGTTGAAGGTCTCCGCGGGCAGGAGTCAATGCCCGCGCACAGACTTGAGCCAGTCGCGGAGATAGGGCGTAATGTTGCTTTCGATCGTACGAAACTCTTCCCGCGTGAGTGGCAACTTATGGAACCTTTCCAGAGCCTCCTTCGGCGTGTTACCTGGGATGGCTACATCGCTTCCGTATAGAATCCGCTTTATACCAATCTGGCGAATCCGCTTGACAATCAGGCTGGCTTTGTCTTTCCACATGCCCGGTAATGTGATTCCAGAGACATCGAAGTAGATAGTTTTCATCCGGGGATCTTTGCGCGCGATTGCCTTCACAAACACCAGCAAAGCTTCATCGGTCGTAGGGTCATCATAACCCCCGGCACCCGCCAGGTGTGCGATCTGTATAGCCACATCCGGAGCTTCAGGAACAACCTTCTCCAGAAAGATCCGTGCTTCCTTGGCTCCGTATGGCCGATGGTGATCTCCATTCGCGTGCAAGTGCACGACTATCGTCATCTGCTGCTGATTCGCAGCGCGAAATACCCGGCGCACCTGGGCCACGTTTTGAGGATGGTCCAACCTTACGTCAGAGTTACCGAAGTGGAGATGAAGTCCGTTACGCAAGTTTGGATTCCTCCCGCAACGTGCAATCTCGGCGAGAGCGTATGGCCTGAGGGGGTTCACGCTGCAAAATCCGTCCAAACGTTTCCGGTACTGCGCAACTTGCGCACCGGCCCAATCGTTCTCCGCTTTGACCTGCTCGTATTCGTTTGGAATTGCCGGTTTGTTCGGGTTTGCGAGGCTGTATGCGGCGGACAATACGATAGCCAGTTGAATTCCCGCCGCGTCGAGATCCGCGATCAAAGAGCGTGCGTCAATGCCCTTCCACGTTTGTGAATGTGCGCGCGCCGCTGCGGGACCATAGACATATTGGTGATAATCGATGATCTCGGCTGACAATCTCGCCCGGGCGGGTAAGCCGAGCGCCACGGCGAGTAAACCTCTTCGGGTAACCATCGGTCTAGTTTAGATCAGTAGAGCAGGCCTTCGGCCTGCCAAGCCCGCCTTCGAGCCGGATTGTGTTTCCCGGGCGCGTTGTGTGGTGAGTTTCTGGTGCGCCCGGACAGATTCGAACTGCCGACCTTCTGGTTCGTAGCCAGACGCTCTATCCAACTGA
>JBOGMI010000770.1:0-6753 GCA_050746645.1 Bryobacteraceae bacterium
CAGTTCAAACCCAACTTGCGGCGGAACTTCTTCGTTGGTGAAGACCACCCGAATGGGCCAAGTGCTTTCGAGGTCTTGTGTTTCGAGCAAACCGCCGAGCACCCAGCGAACCTGCTCCATTTGCGTCAACTCGTGGCGGGCTGGGCCGATATCGCCCTGGGTATCGACGCTAAACGGGCCGATGCTGAGTTCCCTCCAGCCGCCGCCGTGAGAAAAAGGATGCGGCCGCGCGATCAGAGTCGCAGAAAAGGCCACGAAGGTGAGGGAGAGAGAAAATCTGGACCAGCTTGCCACTGCCTTTTAATACCAGCTTAGAACCTCTTTGGCCGGGACGCGTATCGGCTGTCTTCCTAGATAATGAATCGGCTTGAATTTCAGAATTTGACGGTGGAGAGATTTGAGGATGCCGAAGCGCTGCTCAAATGCGGCAGATATGCCTGTGCATATTATATCTGTGGTTACGCGATCGAATGTGCTTTGAAGGCTTGCATCGCACAGCGGACCAGAGCAGGTGATTTCCCTCCAAAGAATGCCCAGACCTACTACAGCCATGACTTAACTAGACTGCTCGAAATCGCCGGCCTTGCCGCCGATTACAGAAAAGAAGCCGCTGCCGACCCGAGCTTCGACGAGAATTGGGGGATTGTGAAAGACTGGACGGAGGAAGCAAGATATCGGAGCGTTTCAGAGCGGCAAGCTGCGCGAATGCTTGCGGCGGTGGGCGATGCCGATCACGGAGTACTGCGATGGTTAAGACAAAATTGGTAGAAGCGCTCATTTTGGACGGAGAAAAACTGCTAACCGAATTGGGTCGCCGGAATTTTCCAGTTGAATCGATGTTCTGGCTTGAGCTTCCCGAGCAGGGATACTGGCGATTAATAATTGCATCCGAAATTGTGGCAGGGGGAGATACCGCTGAGGGCTATCGGCGGCTGAACACGATTTTGCGCGGGCTGGATTTGGCGGGTCTTGCCTTGGCGGATATTTCGCTGTTCGACCCGATTTCCCCGGAATTTCTATCGCTTCGCGCCGTAGCCAGTTCCGCGAGCAGGCTCGCGGTGGATCGCTCGTGGGTTCAGTTCGATGAGGCCGTTGTTTATCGTTGGAATGATGACTCTGTCAAAGGAGTTCTAAAATGCAGTGGGGTAACGGAAGAAAACTTAAACCGTTTCTGGAACGCTGAACGCGAACTCGCGAACTTGCCCAGACTTCTCATCAGCTTGGACTCCCGACGCCTGACTCTCCGATTCCACCCGGGACACGACACGCCGAAGAATATTAAGGGCGTGAGACAAGCCTTTTTGATTGCTCTCCATCGGCCAAACGCGCGGCCAGATTGTCAGATCGAGTGGCTCAGTTGAGAGCCGCCATCTAAAACGGTACGTCGTCGTCGGTGATGCCGAAGGGTTCTCCTTGCGAAGCCGGAGCGGGACCCGAGCGACCGCCGCCCGCTGACGCAGCGCTACGGGTTGCTTGGCCGCCTGCCTCCAAACTTCCACCCTCGCGGCTGCCTAGCAGGATCACTTCGTCGGCCACGACCTCGGTAGCATACACCTTTTTCCCGTCTTTATCGTCATAGCTGCGCGTTTGCAGGCGGCCTTCGACGAAAACCTGCTTGCCCTTCAGCAAAAAATTGGCGATGTTCTCCTGACGCCACAGGCTGACGTTGGTCCAGTTGGTCTCTTCGGTCCACTCGCCGGTCTGCTGGTCTTTCCGGTTGCGCGTAGTGGCCACCGAAAAACGTGTTACGGAGACGCCGGACGGCGTAAATTTCGTCTCGGCATCGCGGCCGAGGCGCCCAATCAAAAAAACCTTGTTCAGGCTGCGGGAAGGCATAATTACTCGCACTGTAGCACAGACGGGAGTAGTTGTACCGGTACCTCCAGGAGTTTCGATTTTGCCCCGGCGTGAGTCAAAAATGCGGAAGGCTGCTTCCGCGGCAAACGTTTTTGCCGCATAATAATGTAGCGAATCAAAAACTTGCGTCGGACCGCGCACCGGAGGTGACTGGCCGCGGCCTGAGGGGAACGTGCGTGAAAAATTGGCTGAATGGCTCGTTCGCGCTCGGGACTGGGGTCCCGGCTTTGCTGCTTTTGATGCTGCCGCCAACAGTTGCGGCCCAGCAGGTTATCGCACCGGAGCACGCCGGCGGTATTGTGCACATCTTTCCATCGGATCTGGCGGTTCTCGATGCCGGCCAAGTGCGCACGGATCTGCCCTGCGATGTGACCGATCCGAAGCCGGCCCTCGGTTTCGACCTGCGCTTCCATGTCGGATACCAGGCTACGGTTCCCTTAGCGCAACTGGCTGGAGACGGCGGGCAGCTAACGGTTCTTTTCCGCGTCTATCCGCAAGGTGAGGAACGGGACGCCGAGTATTTTGTGCAGCATTTTCGCGTCCCCCCGATCCAGGACAACGCAAAAGGGGATGCGACGCTCTCCGGCGGCGTAGATGTGGGCGAGGGCAGCTATCACGTCGACTGGCTGATGCGCGACCGCTCCGAGCGGGTCTGCGCTTCCTCATGGGATACCGAGGCGAAGCTAGGGCCCAAGAACCAGATGCCTTTATTTCTCGCACGGAACGAGATCCGGGAATCGTTGCCGGGGCCGTTTGTGAACGAGCCGCCGTCGCACCGGCAGAAGAAAACCGCGGGCGCGCTGCGGTTGAAATTGCTGGTCAATTTTGCACCTCAGAACGAGCATGCCGACATGCTCGACCGCAGCGATACCGGCGCTTTGGTCAGCATTTTGAAGGAAATCGAGCGCGATCCGCGGGTGGGGCGCATTTCTCTGGTGGCTTTCGATCTTCCGCAGACTCGCGTAGTTTACCGCCAGCATGCGGCCAAGCGAATCGACTTTCCCGCTCTCGGGAAAGCGTTGCATACGGTGAAACTGGGAACGGTGAACGTGGCGCGCCTGGCGCAAAAGCACAGCGAGACGGATTTTCTGGAAAACCTGATCGAGCGCGAGGTGGCCGGGTCGAAACATCCGGACGCCATCGTTTTTGCCGGACCCCAGGCAATGCTGGACGCAAATGTACCCAAAAACGACCTGCGGCGCATCGGAAACATTGAGTGCCCGGTTTTCTATATGAATTACAATTTGGACCCGCGGGCGGTCCCGTGGAAAGATGCGATCAGTCACGCGATCAGTGTGTTCAAAGGCACGCAATACACGATTTCGACGCCGCGCCAGTTGTGGTCGGCGACCAGCGCAATGCTGAACCGCGTAATACGGCTGAAGCACGAGCGCGCCGAGGCGCAGGCGGCGTCGAACTCGCGTCCGGGCGTGCGCGTGCGGGCAGACGACCTGCTGTCGCCCTCGGGAAGCCATTGAAGATCACTGGGGCACGCGCTGGGGGCCAGGCCAGTTTCAAGGTAAGCTAGAGGGCATCGGGGAGTTTTTTGTATGAGAGTCCGGATGCTGGGAGGCGGTATTTCCGCAGCGGCTGCGCTGCTTGTTTTTGTGCTGCCTGGCCAAGCGCAGCAGAGCGGTCTGTCCTCCTTTAAAAATTACCTGGCCCCCTTTGTCTCCACGCCCGATCAGGCAGTGGACCTCATGCTGCAAATGGCCGCTCCGAAGCCCGGCGAGACGCTTTACGACTTGGGCTGCGGAGATGGCCGCATCATCATTGCAGCGGCCGAGCGTTATAAAGTGAAGGCAGTGGGGATCGAAATCTCCGCGCGTTTGGCTGCGGAAGCGGCCGAGAACGTGAAGAGAGCGGGCTTGCAGAAACTCGTCAAGGTCATTCACGGCGACTTTATGAAAGCCGACCTGAGCGGCGCCAACGTCGTGACGCTGTATCTGGCCACGAGCGCAAACAGCCTGCTGCGGCCGAAGCTGGAGCATTATTTGAAGCCGAAGAGCCGCGTCGTATCCTACGATTATCCGATTCCAGGCTGGAAGCCGGTGGATACTTCCGAAACCGAGGGCCATCACGGAGCGACGCACACCATTTATCTCTACGAAATTCCCCAATCGTTTACAAAGTAGGTCCGTTTGAGCCGCGCCTGCGACGTTTTGGGAATCGGTCTCAACGCGACCGATACGCTGCTGCTGGTAGACGAGTTTCCTCCTTACGCGGGCAAAGTTCCGTTCGAGCAGGAACTGCTCAGCCCGGGCGGACAGGTAGCGACGGCGATGGTCGCGTGCGCGAAGCTGGGGCTGCGAGCCAGCTATGTCGGCACCATTGGAGACAACCATCGCGGGCGGATTCAGCGCGAGAGCCTGGAGGGAACCGGCGTGGATACGACGGGCGTGATTGTACGCGAGGGATGCCCGAACCAGACCGCGTACATTATCATCGACACACGCTCCGGTGAGCGTACTGTGCTGTGGCAGCGTGCGGATTGCCTGCGGCTGACGAAATCCGATATCCGGCCCGAGCATGTCGCCGCCGCGCGCATGCTGCACATCGACGGCTGCGATGTCGAAGCGGCGGCTTATGCGGCGTCGGCCGCCCGCGAGCACGGCATTCCGGTTTCGCTCGATGTGGATTCGGTCTATCCCGGCTTCGATTCTGTTTTGCAAAATGTCGATTATCTGGTGGCGGGCTCCGATTGGCTGCACAAATGGACCGGAGAAGCAGATCCGTTGGTCGCGCTCGAAATGTTGCAGGCGGCATATGGGATGCGCGTGGCGGCGAGCACGCTCGGCGAGGGCGGCGCGCTGGCAGTCGAAAAGGGCTGCTGGGCGTATTCTCCGGGATTTCATGTTGCCGCCGTGGATACGACGGGAGCGGGCGACGTTTTTCACGGTGCGTTCTGTTACGCGGTGCTGAAGGGGATGACGCTAGAAAGCGCGCTTGATTTTTCGAACGCGGCTGCCGCCATCAACTGCACCGCGATCGGTGCGCGTGGCCATATTCCTTCGCGCGCCGAGATCGATGCGCTGATTCTGTCTGCCGCAGGGAAACCGGGGCTCCGCTGCGAGGACGCCGAAGTTGCCGAGCGGCTCCCCGTTCGAGCGCTGCGGGCGCCGCACTCGGCCCCATGATTCCCCTCCGCGCTCTGCTGACCCGCTATTCGACGCCGATCGTCACCCTGGTCATCATTCTGGCGAACACGGCGATCTTTCTCTACGAATGGGTGCAGCCGTACTATTCGCGCAACATGTTCATCGAGCACTACGGCCTGGTGCCGGACCGGCTGCACCTGAGCATGCTGGTCACTTCCATGTTTCTGCACGGCGGCTGGCTGCACCTGATCGGAAACATGTGGTTTCTGTGGGTGTTCGGCTCGCATATCGAAGACGCGGTCGGCGCGGTGAAATATGCCATTCTGTATCTGCTTTGCGGGATAGTGGCGGGAATCGTTCAGGTTTACGCCATGGCAGGCAGCCCGGTGCCCACCATCGGCGCAAGCGGCGCCATCGCCGGCATCATGGGGGCGTTTCTGCTGCTGTACCCTCGGGTGCGCATCACGACACTCATCTTTCTGTTTGTCTTCATCATGACCATCGAGGTCCCCGCGGCGCTCATGCTCATCTATTGGTTCGCCATCCAGCTTCTCAGCGGCTTTGCTTCTTACAGAAGTTTCAGCATCGCGGGCGGTGTGGCGTGGTTTGCGCATGTAGGCGGATTTATTGCGGGCCTCTTGCTGGTGCGGTTGTTTTACCATCACACCCAGCAGCGTTATTACAAGCGATATAACCCGTAAGCGAATATGTTCGAAGATCCCAACGCACCGTTTGAAAATTTAGACCATCCGCTCGATGTGCTGGCGATTGCGGCGCATCCCGATGACGTCGAGCAGACCTGCGGAGGAACGCTCATTCGCATGGCGGAGGCGGGATACCGTACCGGTCTGCTCGATCTGACGGCGGGCGATATGGGCAGCCGTGGCACGCCGGAGATCCGCATGCGCGAGGCGAGGGAAGCGGCGAAACACTTACTAGCCGGGTGGCGGGAAAACCTGCGCTGGCCCGATGCGCGCCTGGAAAATATGATTACCGTGCGCATGACGCTGGCCGGAGTGGTGCGGCGGCTCAAGCCGCGTACCGTGATTCTGCCCTATTGGACCGGACGGCATCCGGATCACTACCGCGCCTGCGAGATCGGCTACGAAGCATGCTTTCTGGCCGGCTTGCGGAAGCTGGATGAAACCACGCCGCCGCACCGGCCGTTCAAGATTCTCTATTCGTCGGCCTATGCAAATGTCACGCCGTCGTTTGTGGTCGATATCTCGAGCCAGTTCGACCGCCGCATGGCCGCGCTGCTGAGTTACACGTCGCAGTATGGTGATGTCTCGGATGCGAGCGATTTGTTTCCTTCGCACAAAGAAGTGGAAGAGCGGCTCGCTTCGGTCGCGCGTTTTTACGGCAATTTGATCGGTGTGAAATACGGAGAGCCGTTTGTGGTGAAAGAAGCGATCGAGATCGGCGATGTGGTGGCGATGCCGGTAAGGAGTATGTAGGAAAGCCTCACTGTCGTTCTAAGCTCTTCAGATTTTCAGAACCGCGTGCGACAGCAAGCGGATTTTTCGATTTCTAAGGAGCGATATCGTCCTCTTCAACGGCCACGATTGTGCCCTGATGATAGAGGATGCGCCAGCCTTCAGAAGTGCTCTGCCAAATAGTGGCACGGCGAGTGAGGCGTTCAGCCTGACAAAGTGTGTAAGTAAATAGGTAAGGCTGCGTAAATAAATACAGTTTACAACTCCGTTAGTTGTTTGGATGAATCGTGTAATTCCATTCGCCATGGAATTGCTCTCGCTTCAGATTGACATGGGCAAACTCTTCGTCCGTGATCTTGCGA